>JADGNS010000241.1 GCA_017883355.1 Candidatus Solibacter sp. | reverse complement strand
ACCGCGCCGGCCGCGGAGGGGCGAGTGGCGCCTCACACGGCGGCGGGTATGGGTCGCGTTGGCCGCGCTATGGGTGGCGTCCGGGCTGTATCTAGTGGGGCCGGACCAGCAAGCGGTGGAGACCCTGGCGGGGCGGGTGGTAGTGCCGCGGGTGATGCCGGGTCTGCATTATGCGCTGCCGTGGCCCATCGAAAGTGTGACCAGGTTGAAGGTCCGGCAACTACAACGGCTGGTAGTGGGCGGCGACCTGCCGGACAGCGTGCTGGGGCGGACGCAACCCCAGCGGTCGCAATTCCTGACGGGCGATCAGAACCTGATTCATCTGCGCGCGGTAGTGCAGTATTCCGTTGGGACGCCGGCGGACTATCTGTTCCGGGCGGAAAATCCGGTGCAACTGGTGGGCGCGACCGTGGAGACGGAGTTGGCGCGGCGGGTAGCGCGGCGCGGTGTCGACGCGGTCCTGACCACGGAACGGACTGCCATTCAGGACGAGGTCCGGACCGCCGCGCAGAAGTTGCTGAACGATTACCGTGCGGGAGTGCTCCTCTCCACGGTCAATATCGAGAGCGCGGCGGCGCCTCCCGAAGCCGCCGAAGCGTTTCGCGACGTGGCGAGTGCCCGCGCCGATACGTCGCGGATTGTCAGCCAGGCCCAGGGTTACGCCAACGACCTGATCCCCAGAGCGCGCGGTCAGGCACAACAACTGCAGGAAGAGGCCGCCGGGTACCGGCAGAGGAAGATCGATGAGGCCATCGGCGACGCGGCACGATTCAAACAGGTGGAAGTGCAGTACAGTCGTGCGGCTGCCGTGACCCGGCGGCGGCTGTACCTGGAAGCCATGGAGGAGGTGCTGCCGCGGATCCGCAAACTGGTGGTCGATCCGGCCGGCAATCTCGACCTGACCATCATTCGCAAGGGCGATGCGCCGCCGGAGCGAGGCGGCAAATGAAACGCAACACGCAGGCACGGGTATTGGCGGTGGTGGCACTGCTGGGAGCGCTGGGAGTGGGGGGCGCGCGCAAGGCCGGGTGGTTCGAGGGCGCGCCCGCACCCGCCGCCGCGGCGGAAGACGCGATTTCGGCGAGCGTCTACGCCACGATGAATGCGGCGCGGGCTGGAGACGTCAACCGCTACCTGGCCGGTTACACGGGGCCGATGCGGGTCGCCCTGCGACGTTCGCTGGACGATAGCGGCAGCGCGGCGTTCGCGCGGTACTTGCGGAGCCTGGATGCGGGAGTGAAGGGCCTGGCAGTCTGGGTCGAGAGCAGCGGCGAGCGGGAAGCGAAGGCGCGGGTAGAGTGGGTTTACCAGGAGCGGAACAGCGTGCAGTTCGTGTACCTGGAGAAGGAGAGCGGCGCCTGGCGAATCGCGCGAACCGAGGACGATCAAACCGTGAAGGCGGCGATCCCGTACGGAACGCCGATCCGGTGACAGCGGCTTAAAGCAAGCGTCGGCCGCAGCTTGGCAAGATCGAGGCAGGGCAAGCTAAAGCATGCCCCACCGCTGCGACTCGCGTGCCTGGAATGGTGGGGCATGCTTTAGCTTGCCCTGCGCCCGGTTGCGGGCGCATTTTTTCTCGGCCTCTGAGGGAGCGGTCGCCGCGCCCGTTCGATGCGTAAAGCTGCTACGGTTTAGGATACCGATACCGCGATATCTCAAACGGAGGCAGACCGATGATCACGCGACGCGAGGCGGCTCGCAGCGCCGCCCTAACGGCCCTTTCTTATTCCAGAATCCTGGGCGCCAACGACCGGATCGGTCTGGGCGTGATCGGCACCGGGGGCCGCGGCACCTATGTGAAGGGCCTGTTCCAAAAGAACGCCGACGTCGAGGTGCGCGCGCTCTGCGACGTGTATCCGGCCCGATTCAAGGAGGCGCTTTCGAGCGCGCCGAACGCCAGGACCTTCGGGGACCATCGCAAGCTGCTGGAACTGGCGGAGGTCGACGCGGTGCTGATCGGGTCGCCCGACCACTGGCACAAGGATCACGCCGTGGATGCCATGAATGCCGGCAAGGATGTCTACTCGGAGAAGCCCATGTGCCGGCTGCGCGAAGAGGCGCCGGTCATGGTGAAAACCGCCCGCGCCACCGGCAGGATCCTGCAGATCGGCTTGCAGCAGCGCTCCGGGGAGATTTATTTGGAGCCGCTCGAGAAGTTCGTGAAAGCGGGAGCCCTCGGGAAGATCAGCCACATCGACGCGGTATGGCATGGCGGCGTGCAGGCAGCGCTGCGCAAGGAACCCGCGCAGAAGCCCGCGGATCTCGACTGGCTGCGTTTCCTGGGACCGGTGGCCTATCGCGACTGGAATCCGGGGATGTACTTCAGCTTCCGCTCTTTTCTGGAATTGAACGGCGGCAAGCTGACCGATTTCGGCCACCACTGGATGGACGTTGTGCATATGTATATGGGCGAACGCGCTCCCCACGCCGCGACGTTCGCCGGCGGCATTTACTACGACCACCAGGACGGCCGCACGGCGCCGGACACCTGCAACGCGCTGTTCGACTATGACGGCTTCTCCGTGCTTTTCCAGTCCAACGCGTATGGCGTGGCGCCGGAGTACGGGATTACGCTTTACGGGGATCGGGGCAGGCTGTTCGTGAACCGCAATCGGTGGGAGTTCACGCCGGCGGGCCGCAACGCGCAACCGGTAAAGCGGGAAATCCCTGGCGACATCACCGCCGACCATGTGCGCAATTTTCTGGATTGCTGCAAGAGCCGCAAGCTGCCGAACGGAGACGCGGCAGTGGCGGCGGTTTCCATTTTGCCGCCCTTGCTGGCGGTGCAATCGTATCAGGAGCAGCGCCGGATCCGCTTCGACCCGGTGCGCCTGGAGGTCTTACCGTTTTAAGGAAGGTGGCCGGGCCCTCCCGGCCGCAAGAGGAGAGACGATGCGCGGAATCGTGGCTTTGATCGCAGTACTGTACATGGCGCCCGGGTTGCCGGCGCAGGGCATTCCGTCGGGCTTCACGAAGATCTCGGCCGGCCCGAGTTTGCAGGGCTGGCATGTCAGCCAGGTGAACCACCACGGGAACACTGCGTGGAAAGTGGAGAACGGTGTACTCACCGCCACGCAGGACAAGAAGGACAACGGCGGGATCGTGCTGACGGACAAGAAGTACAAGAACTTCGAGGTCTACCTGGAAATGAACCCGGACTATGGGTGCGACAGCGGGCTGTTCCTGCGCTCCACCGAGAAGGGGGAGGCATACCAGGTGACGCTCGACTATCTGCCCGGCGGCAGCATGGGCGGCATCTATGGCGAGGCCTTACAGGGCGTGCGTGGCGCGGCGCCGCCCGAGTGGGAGAAGCACTGGAAGAAGGGCGAATGGAACACCATCCGCGCGCGCATCGAAGGCGTTGCGCCGCACATACAGGTCTGGATGAACGGGGCGCTGGTCACCGACTGGACGGACACGGCCAACCACCTGCCGGGCGGCATAGAGGACGGGATGATCGCGGTGCAGATCCATGGGGGCAGCCGGTGCGCCCCGGGGCTGTATCACCGCTACCGGAACGTGGCCATCAAGGAACTGCCGTAGAGGCAGGCCCGGCGCGTACCGCGCCTTGGGACAGAATGTCCCGTGCCCCGTCGAGGAGGACATTGTGTCCCCTGTGCAGACGACTTGCTCATGAAACTAAATGATTTGCGAATGGCGTTAGTCTTGCACTAGTGGGGGCGTGCGACTTTCCAGAAAAGCATTTCTCCTTCTCCTGGCGGCGAGCTTCGGGTTCGCCGCCAGCCCCAAGATTTCGCGGGACCTGGCGACCGTCCCTGCCGACCGGCAGGTCAGTGTCATCGTCCGCTACACACACCAGCCCGAGGCCAGGCATCACGCCAGGATGACCCGGCAGGGCGGTAAGTTAAACCGTGCTCTGGACCTGGTCCACAGTGCCGCCTACACGTTGCCTGTGAGCGCGCTGGCCGATCTCGAAAACGATCCCGATGTGGAATACGTAGCGCCGGACCGGCCCGTGGCGGCGACGCTCGACTATGCGAACCCCGCGATCAACGCCGGTATCGCCCGGCAGTACGGGTGGGACGGAAGCGGCGTGACGGTGGCGGTGATCGATAGCGGCATCATGGACAGCCACCCCGATCTGCAAGCGCCGGGCGGGGCGAGCCGCGTGGTCTACGCCGAGAGCTTCAATCTGACCGAGGGTAACGACTATTTCGACCGGTACGGCCACGGCACGCACGTGGCGGCGATCCTGGGCGGCGACGCGTCGCAATCGACGGGGTCGCAATATACGCGGACCTTCTGGGGAACGGCGCCCAAAGTCAGGTTCGTGAACCTGAAGGTGCTGGACCGCAATGGCGCGGGTACCGACAGCATGGTGATTGCGGCCATTCAGCGCGCCATCGCCCTGAAGAACACGTACAACATCAAGATCATCAATCTCTCGCTGGGCCGTCCGGTGATGGAGAGCTACACGCTCGATCCCTTGTGCCAGGCGGTGGAGCAGGCATGGAAGGCGGGCATCGTGGTAATCGTGGCCGCCGGCAACGAAGGCCGCAACAATACCAAGGCGACCTCGGGGTACGGCACCATTACCTCGCCGGGCAACGATCCCTACGTGATCACCGTGGGAGCGATGAAGGACGTGAAGACCCTATCGCGCGGCGACGACCAGATGGCGAGCTACAGTTCCAAGGGTCCGACGCTGTTCGACCAGATCGCCAAGCCGGACATCGTGGCGCCGGGCAACAAGATCATCTCCGCGATTCCCACGGGCCTGGCGCTGACCAACTCGTATCCCGGGAACAAGGTGGCCAACGGCTATTACATCCGCGGGGGGACCTCGCAGGGGTCCGACTACTATTTCGAACTCAGCGGCACCAGCATGGCCACGCCGATGGTGGCGGGCGCGGCAGCCCTGCTGCTGCAAAAACAGCCCGGTCTTACGCCGGACCAGATCAAAGCCAAACTGATGAAGACGGCCAGCAAGAGTTTCCCGGCCAGCAGCGTGGCCACCGACCCGGTCACCGGGAAGGTTTACACCGTCACGTACGACCTGTTCACGGTGGGGGCGGGTTACCTGGATGTGTGGGCGGCGCTCAACAATAACGACAGTATTTCGGCCACCAAGAAGGCGCTCTCGCCGGCGGTGGTCTACAATAGCGCGCTCAAGAAAGTAGTGCTGACCAACGGCAGCAACATCGTGTGGGGCGATACCGGCCTGGGTCTCAATATCGTGTGGGGCGATACGGTGCTACGGGCCAACAACATCGTGTGGGGCGACAACATCGTGTGGGGCGATTCCACCATGAGCGGCTTCAACATCGTCTGGGGCGACAACATCGTCTGGGGCGACAGCACGCCGGCCAGCGAGCTCCTTTCCCTCGCCATCAATGGGGAACGGTAAATACCATGAAAACGGCATGCTTTTGGCTATCTCTCCTGGCGGCGTTGCCATGCGCCGCCAGGGACAAAAAGATCGCTGACGATCTGAACGTGAACCAACAGTACGGCGAAGCGGACGTCATCGTGCAGTTCGCCGCCGACGCGAGCGACCAGGACACGCGCGACGTGGAAACGAAGGGCGGGAAACTGAAAGTCAAGCTTGGTTCGATCGAGGCTTTCTCCCTGCCTGTGAGCTCGATTCAAGGTGTTGCCGCCCTGCCCAACGTGGTTTATGTGTCTCCCGACCGGCGGGTCCACAAGCAACTCAACTACACCGCGGCGGCCGTCAATGCGGGCCTCGCGTGGCAGTACGGGTGGAGCGGCAAGGGCATCGGGATTGCCATCGTGGATAGCGGAATTTCGCCATCCGCCGACCTGCTCGGCGGGAAGAAGGACTCATCCCGCGTGGTCTATTCCGAGGCCTTCGGCGGATTGACGGGCACGGCGGATCTGTACGGGCACGGCACCCACGTGGCGGGCATTGCGGCGGGCGATGGATCGGCGAGCCAGGGCGCGATGAGCGGAATCGCGCGCGGCGCCGATCTGATCAATCTGCGCGTGCTGGATGAAAACGGCGAAGGCTCGGATAGCGCCGTGATCGCGGCCATCTCACGCGCTATCGAGCTGATGAAGAAATACAACATCCGGGTGTTGAACCTCTCGCTCGGGCGGCCGGTGTACGAATCCTATCGGCGCGATCCGCTCTGCCGGGCGGCCGAGATTGCCTGGAAGGCGGGCATCGTCGTGGTTGCCGCCGCGGGCAACGGCGGCCGGGACAACACGTTCGGCAACCAGGGATACGGCACCATCCTCTCGCCCGGCAACGATCCTTACGTGATCACGGTGGGCGCCATGAAGGCGATGAGCACTCTCTCCCGCGGTGACGACCTGATTGCCAGCTACAGCGCCAAAGGACCGACGGCGATCGACCATATCGCCAAGCCCGACCTGGTGGCGCCGGGCAACCAGGTGGTTTCCAGCATCGGCACCGGCACGCACACGCTCTCCAGTTTGTACCCGCAAAACGTCGTCAGCGGCGGCTATTTCCGGCTGAGCGGAACCAGCATGGCGGCGCCGGTAGTGGCGGGCGCGGCGGCTCTCTTGCTGGAGCAAAACTCCAGCCTGACGCCCGACCAGGTGAAGGCGCGCCTGATGAAGACGGCCACGAAGAGTTTTCCATCGGCCAGCTTCGCCACCGATCCGGTGAGCGGGGTGACCTACGCCAGCGCCTACGACTTCCTGACGGTGGGCGCCGGATACCTGGATATCCACGCGGCACTCAACAGCCCGGACACTGCCAACAGGCAGGCCCTTTCCCCGGCCACCGTCTACGATTCATCCACGCGCACGGTCTCGATGGTTGCGGATGCCTCGGTGATCTGGGGCTCCAGCGTGGTCTGGGGCTCCAGCGTGATCTGGGGATCGAGCGTGATCTGGGGTTCCAGCGTGGTCTGGGCCGATGCCACGCCCAACGGCCTCAGCGTGATCTGGGGTTCCAGCGTGGTCTGGGCCGACACCTTCACCGGCGGGGATGAAAGGACCTCGGTCCTGGGAGAGAAGTAACCGCATTAACACTCTTGGGCCCGCGCGCCGATAAGTAATTGGACGGCTGCGCGGGCTCTTCCAGCAACAGTGACCTGGCTATGAAGCGACTCCGCCGGCTTTTGGGAAT
>JADGNS010000240.1 GCA_017883355.1 Candidatus Solibacter sp. | reverse complement strand
AGTTCGTTTTTGCGCAGACGCTGACCGATGTCATCAGTTTCCTGAACCTGGACGTTCGCCTGCAGGAGCGGCTGAGTCCGGAGGGGCTGGTCGGAAAGATCCGCATCGTCCTGCCCGCCGCGGCGCGATACCTGCAGCAGATCCCGGCCGAGTGGCTGGACCAGCCGTTTCGCAACCGCAACCGGCCGATCCGCGCCCTGGGGCACCACGTATTCCGGATCGTGGAAGCGTTTCTGGAGGCGGTGGGCGACGGCCGCGAACTGACCTACGAACTGATCATGCAGGAAGCCGCGCCGACACTGCGCAGCAGCGAAGATCTCGCGCGCTACGGTGAGGGCGTTCTGGCGCGGGTCGACCAATGGTGGGCGGGCTGCACGGACCGCGGCGGCGAGGCCATGATGGACACGTACTTTGGCCGGCATCCGATGCAGGTGGTGCTGGAGCGGACCGCCTGGCACCCGGCCCAGCACACACGGCAGTTGATGCTGATCCTCGATACGCTGAACATCGAGCCCGACGGCAGGCTCACGGCTGCCGATCTCGCCGGCCTGCCGCTGCCGGACAAGGCCTGGGACAACGAATAAGCGAGCTTTTGACCAACCCATGAAGAAAGCTGCCATGATCCTCGGTGGAGTCCTGTCCGCGATGGTGCTTGCGCTCGCCGTGTTCATGGCAATGAACTGGGAGCCCGACCGGCCGCTATCCGCACTGCAGGCGCGCTGGGCGCAGCCACCTTCGACGTTCATCGACGTGCAGGGAATGCATGTCCATCTGCGGGATGAAGGCCCGCGCACGGATCCCGTTCCCATCGTGCTGCTGCACGGCACCTCGTCCAGCCTGCACACCTGGGACGGATGGGCCGAGGGGCTCAAGTCGAGCCGGCGCGTGATCCGGTTCGATCTGCCCGGATTCGGCCTGACCGGGCCGTCCGCGGATGGAGACTACCGCATCGAGAGTTATGTGCGCTTCGTCGCCGCCATGCTCGACCGGCTTGGTGTATCGCGCTGCGTGATTGCGGGCAACTCGTTCGGCGGCCAAGTGGCGTGGGAAACGGCGCTGGCGCATCCGCAGCGCATAGATAAACTCATTCTCGTCGATGCGGCTGGCTACCCCCTGCAGCCGAAGTCGATTCCGATCGGATTTCGCATAGCCAGAATTCCGGTGCTGAACAGGGTGATGGAGTTCGCGCTTCCGCGGCGCCTGGTCGAGTCCAGCGTGCGCAACGTCTACGGTGACCCGGGCAAGGTCACGCCGGAGCTTGTCGATCGTTATTTCGCTATCACCCTGCGCGAGGGCAATCGCCGTGCGCTGGCGCAGCGGTTCGAGCAGATGGCGGCCGGCCTCCACGCCGATCGCATTGCGGCATTGAAACTTCCTACATTGATTCTGTGGGGTGGGCGTGACCGGCTCATCCCGCCCACCGACGCGGAGAGATTTCATCGCGATATCGCGGGCAGCCGCCTGAGCGTATTCGGTGAACTCGGGCACGTGCCGCAGGAGGAAGATCCTGCCGCAACCGTGGCGGTCGCAAGGCAATTCCTTTCCTGAGCGCAAGCTGACGCAGCGCCAACACTCTGGCGGCAATAGCGCGTTGCCGATCTGCGCCCCTGCGGAGTAGCCTTGACGTATGTATGCATGTAGCACGAATGAACGGAGAGACTGCAATGAATACCTTGACCAAGCTTGCACTCGGTGTGATGGGACAGTTGCGGCCCAAGCCCGCCAAGGGGGACTCGGCAACTTCGATCTCACTTCCTGCGCCGGACAAACATGGCGGTCTTCCATTGATGGAAGCGCTCGCCAGACGTCATTCGTCTCGCGACTTTGCGCCCGACGCCCTGCCTTTGCCGCTGCTTTCCGGGCTGCTCTGGGCGGCCTATGGATTGAACCGGACCGATGGCGGACGGACCGCTCCCTCAGCGTTGAACGCACAGGAGATCGACGTGTTCGTGGCGTTGCCTTCGGGGGCCTACCGTTACGACGCGGCGGCACACGAATTGCACTTGGTGGCGGCGAGCGACTTGAGGCGCGTAACCGGGTATCAGGACTTCGTGGACGAGGCGCCGATGGATCTGGTGTACGTAGCCGACCACGCGCGGATGGGCCTGGTGCCGGTAGGGCAGCGCGAGTCCTATGCGTCGGCCGCGGCTGGCGCCATCGCACAAAACGTGTACCTGTTCGCAGCCAGCAGCGGCCTGGCCACGGTCATCCGTGCCTGGATCGACCGCCTGGCGATAGCCGACGCGCTCGGACTGACACATGATCAACAGGTATTGCTGTCACAGACCGTCGGCTACCCCAAGGCTGGACCCTGAGTGTCAGATTTGGGTCGCGCACTGAAGGTAGCCGACAGGCCCAGACGGGGTAAAAACGCAAAAATCGCTGCAGCAGGGCCTGCAAAGCCCTCTTCCTGAGGGCTATACGCTGTTACCGCCTTGTGTTGCGTGAAACGGTACGGCACGCCTTCGGTCCATGGACGCGAAGCGCGTCTCCGGATACGGCCGAAGCGCATGCCGTACCAACATCGGGGCATTCCTGAAATAGCAGGCGGCCTGCCGGATTGTCCTGCGACTTGAACGTGACCAGCCCATTCGTCACGTCTATTGATCTTAATCAGACCGTATGTTCGCGGGGCAGTATCTAATATCCGAGTAATTGGATATTAGGAAATGAACCCCCAGAACCTCCGCCCGTCTCCGCGTTCTTACGATACGTTTCATATGGGCCGGTCCGGCATGGACCTCTATAGCAATGATGTCGGCGCCGCCTTTGTCCATATCCGGAGCTTTGCCGCCTACGTCGGCGGCTCCCCCACGAACATGAGCGTCGGTTGCCGCCGGCTTGGGTTGAAGTCGGCGCTCCTCACCGCGTTCGGAGAAGACCCGGTCGGCGATTTTGTCGCCCATTTTCTGAATCAAGAAGGGGTGGACATCCGCTTCAGCCCGCGCAAACCCGGCCGGCACACGAGCGCCGTCGTCCTGGGCATCGAGCCGCCCGACAAATTCCCGCTGGTGTTCTACCGCGACAACTGCGCCGATATTGCCCTTTCGATCGATGATGTTCTGGCCGCGCCGATCGCGCAGAGCCGCGTGTTCCAGTTCGCCGGCACCAATCTCAGCCAGGAGCCGAGCCGTAGCGCCACCCTCTACGCGGCGGAGATGGCCCGAAACGCCGGCACGGCCGTCGTTCTCGATCTGGACTTCCGCGCGAACCAGTGGCACGACCCCCGCGCCTTTGGCGTTGCGATGCGCTCGGCCCTGCGTTGCACGGACATCGTGATGGGCACCGAAGATGAAATCAATGCCGCCATGCTGACCGATCCCCGCGCTGTGCGATTGACCGACTCCCAGATAAGCGACGCCCGGGTGAGTGGGAATACGGCGGAACATGTCGGCAACCTGCTGGAGTTGGGACCCGCGGTGGTCGTCGAGAAACGCGGGGAGGCGGGCTGCCGGGTGCACCGGCGGGGCAACCGGCCGGAGGACGTGCCGGGCTTCCCGGTGACGGTGCAGAACATCCTCGGGGCCGGCGATGCCTTTGGGGCGGGATTTCTCTACGGGTACGTGAAGGGATGGGACCTGCGGAAGTCCGCGAGGCTGGGAAACGCCTGCGGCGCGATGGTGGTGACCCGCCACGGCTGCTCCATCTCCATGCCCTTCTGGGACGAGGTGACGGCCTTTGCAGACGAACGGGGCGGGTTGTGATGACGCACTTGTGGGCCGGACGCCATGAATAACACGATTTTGCAGCGTTTCGATTTGGATGGCAGGACGGTCGCTATTACCGGCGGCGGGGGTGCGCTGTGCGGCGCCATGGCGGACGCCTTGGGGACGATGGGTGTGAAGGTGGCCGTGCTGGACATCAGCCTGGAAAAGGCCGAGATCCGGGCGCAGGCGGTCATCGGGTCCGGGGGGACCGCTCTCGCTTTTGCGTGCGACGTCCTGGATCCGATTCAGCTCCGGGAGTGCTGTGAGGCGATCTCCTCCGCCTGGGGGCCGCCCGACCTGCTGATCAACGGTGCCGGCGGGAACGACCCCCGGGGAAGCACCTCGGCCGAATTCGAGGAACCTGCGAGGGCGACGGCCCAGTCCTTCTTCGACCTGGATCCCGCCGGTTTCCGCCACGTGTTCGATCTGAATTTCATGGGGACGTTTCTGACAACCCAGATCTTTTCCCGAGGAATGGTCGCCAGGGGCAGGGGATCCATTGTCAACATTTCTTCGATGAGTGCCTTCATGCCGCTGACCAAGGTGGCCGCCTATTCTGCCGCAAAGGCGGCGGTGAGCAATTTCACGCAGTGGCTGGCGGTCCATTTTTCCCATGCCGGCGTCCGCGTAAACGCGCTGGCCCCCGGTTTCTTCATGACCGAGCAGCTGCGCTTCCTGCATATCGATTCCGCAACGGGCGAATTGCTGCCCAGAGCGCGCCAGGTGATCGCCCACACGCCCATGGGTCGCTACGGCCGGCCGGACGACCTGGTCGGCGCCTTGGTCTGGCTGCTTTCCGACGCCTCCGAATTCGTGACCGGCGTGGTGGTGCCCATCGATGGCGGATTTTCTTCGTACTCGATATAGACATCTCCAGCGCAAAAAAGCAGCGGAAGAGCAAAGAGACATCTGACGTGGCCAATGTGATTCTGAAAAATCTGGTGAAGCGGTTCAACGCGGTGACGGCGGTCGACGACCTGTCGATAGAAGTCCACGACCGCGAATTCGCGGTGCTGGTCGGTTCCTCCGGCTGCGGCAAGACCACGGCACTGCGGATGATCGCCGGCCTCGAGCCGATAACCTCCGGCGAGATTTTCATCGGCGATACGCTCGTCAACGACATGGAGCCCAAGGACCGGGACATCGCCATGGTGTTTCAGAATTACGCCCTCTACCCGCACATGAACGTCCGCGACAACATGGGTTTCGGACTCAAGATCCGTAAGTTTTCCGGAGAAGAGATCGAGGGACGGGTGCGGGAGGCGGCCGACATCCTCGGCATCCATGATCTGCTCGATCGAAAACCCAAAGAGCTCTCCGGCGGGCAGCGGCAGCGCGTGGCGTTGGGAAGGGCGATCGTGCGCAAGCCCAAGGTGTTCCTGTTCGACGAGCCTCTCTCCAACCTGGATGCGAAGCTGCGGGTGGCGATGCGGGCCGAGATCAGCAAGCTGCACCGGCGTCTGGGAGCCACCATCATCTACGTCACCCACGATCAGGTGGAAGCCATGACCATGGCCGACCGGATTTTCATCATGCACAAGGGTGCCCTGCAGCAGACCGGCATACCGATGGAGGTCTACGCGAAGCCGGTGAACCTCTTCGTCGCCGGATTTATCGGCTCGCCGGCGATGAATTTTGTCGAGGCCACGCTGGTCCGGGAAACCGGCGCATGGTTCATTGACGCCGGCGGTTTCCGGGTGCGGGCGCCCGCGGCGTTCAATTCGCGGCTCGAACCCCACGCCGGGCGGACAGTCATCTTTGGCGTTCGCCCGGAGGATATGACGGCGCACGACCCGGCGGCGGGCGCAGGCGGTGGAAACACTCTGACGGCGCGAGCGGACGTGGTCGAGACACTGGGGTCGGAGATCTTCGTCCACCTGACCTGCGGGGCTCATACCCTCGTCGCCCGCATGGAAGCGCCTGAGAAGCTGCTGACCGAGGGGCAGGCGCTGGACGTGGACCTGAAGATGGTGAAGACCCATGTCTTCAATAAGGAAACATCGGAGACCATTGTTTAAGAGTGGCTAACAAAACGAGGGGACATGTCCCCTCGTGCTTCCCCGAATCAGGCGTCTAACGGCGATTCTGTTAGGCGCTCTTAGTGCTGCGTAGTGTCATTTGACAAGGAGGTATCGTATGAAGAAGGTACTGAAGTACGTTGTGTCGACGGTTCTGTTGTGCGCCGGGCTGATTTCGGCGAGCGCTTTTGCCGAGGTCAACTGGAAGCAATTCCAGGGAACGGAGATCCGCTTTCTGATGAACAAGCATCCCTTTACGACCTACATCGAACCGAAGGTGGCCGAGTTCGAGAAACTGACCGGCATCAAGGTCGTGATCGAGGCCTTCCCGGAGGATCAATACCGGAACAAGCTGACGATCGAACTCAACTCCGGTGGCAAGGTGGACGGCTACATGATCATGCCGGGCCAGGATGATCTCTACTACTCGAAGGCGGGATGGCTCCAGCCGCTGGATGCGTACATCGCCGACCCCAAGCTGACCGATCCTTCCTGGGACTCAAAGGACTTCTTCGCCAGTTTCGCCAAGGCTTCCTCCGTCGACGGTAAACAGATCGGGATCGTCATCAACGCCGAGACGTCGCTGTTGGCGTATCGCAAGGACCTGTTCACCAAGTACAAGCAGAAGGTCCCCACGACCATGAAGGAACTGGAGCAGGCCGCCAAGTACTTCCACGGCAAGGAGGTGGACGGCAAAAAGCTCGTCGGCATCACGCTGCGCGGGAAGAAGGCCGCAGCCACATCCCAATGGGTCGATTTCCTCTACAGCTTCGGCGGTTCCTGGACGAACGCCCAGGGCCAGTCCAATTTCGCCTCCCCCGAGGACATCGCGGCCTTCAAGTTCTACGGCGATCTGCTTAGACAGTACGGACCACAGGGCGGCACCATGCTCCACTGGGCGGAGAGCACCTCCAGCTTCATGGAAGGCAAGGCGGCGATGATCTATGACGCCAATGTGTTCAAGTCGCTGTACGAGAATCCGAAGGAATCCAAGGTGGCCGGCCAGGTCGGCTATGCCGTGATTCCGTCCGGTCCGAAGGGTCTACGGCTGCCGCACGTCTCCAACTGGAGCCTGTCGATCAGCAAGGCCAGTGCACCCGAGCGTCAGAAGGCGGCGTGGCTGTTCATCCAGTGGGCGACCAACAAGGAGAACGGCCTGGGTGCGCTGCTCGCCGGTGTCCCGTCTGGACGGAAATCGTCATGGGATTCCAAGGAATACAAGGCGGGAGACAAGCAGCCGGACTGGACGGCAGCGACGATGAAGTCCTTCGACATCGGTCAGGGCCAGTGGAATCCGCCGGTCATCAACGTGCCCGAAATCCGCGATATTACCGGTCAGGTAATCGTGGACGCG
>JADGNS010000239.1 GCA_017883355.1 Candidatus Solibacter sp. | reverse complement strand
GTCTACGAGCCCAATCTGGAGAACGCGATTTCGGTGGCCTCGAAAGTCCCTGGCACGCATCCCAAGGTGTACCGCAATTACCGCGAACTGCTGGCCGATAAAGACGTGCAGGCCGTACTGATCGCCACTCCCGAGCACTGGCACTACCAGATGGTGCTGGACGCGCTGGCCGCCGGCAAAGACGTCTACGTGGAGAAGCCGTTGTGCCAGACTCCCGAGCAGGGCGTGGCGCTGGTGGAGGCGGAACGGAAAACCAAACAGATCGTGCAGGTGGGCATGCAGCGCCGCAGTTACGACCTATATAAGGAAGGGCGCGCGATTGTGGCCTCTGGCAAGCTCGGTACCGTGCGGATGGTGCGCACCTGGTGGCTGAATAACTATCTCGGCGGCGCGCCCGCCACCAAACTGGCCGGCCCGCTCGATTGGGAACAGTGGCAGGGACCGGCGCCAAGGCGCGCACTCGATCCGGATCGCTTCCGCAATTGGCGGCTGTACTCCGATTACGCCGGCGGTATCGTGGCCGACCAGGGGGCGCACATCTTCGACGGCATACAGATGCTGATGGGCGCGGGCTTCCCCAGCGCGGTCACGGCGGCCGCCGGCAAGCCCCACAAGCAGGGCGTGGACCAGCCCGAATCGGTGGTGGCTATCGCCGAGTATCCGGAGGACTTCGTCGGCGTCTTCACGGTGAACTACGCGGCCATGCAGTACAAGAGCCGCAACGATCAACTCAATCAACTGGATGGCGACCAGGGCCGCATGGACATTGGGCGCGAGGAGCTCAAGGTATTTCTGAAAGGCGCCGAGGAGCAGGCCGCGATCGAGAAGAAATCCGAAAAAGGCTTCGGCTGGGCCACCGATCTGCACGTGCAGAATTTCCTGGAATGCGTGCGCACGCGCCACACGCCCACGGCTCCCATGAAGCTGGCTTTCCAGGCGGCGTTGGTGGTGCAGATGGCGAACCTGTCGCTGAAACACGGGCGGCGCATGCGCTGGACGGGCGAGAGGGCAGTCTAAGGGGGGGCCGGAGCGTGACGCTGCCGGCGGACGCTGCGGTGGACCGCTAAAGGCAGTGCGTTCGGAGACAAGTTACTGCGACGATGCGGCAGAGGAACTTCCTGGACTTGACTCGTACGGTATGACCGTACATAATTTAAAGAGAAAGCAACGCGATGCGACTGACCGGTTTTCGGCATAAAGGGCTGAAACAGATCCATGCTGGTGACCACGCCAAAGGGGTACCGGCCGCGATGGCTGACAAGCTACGTAAGCTTCTGTTCGCGCTGGAGACGGCCAACGGCCTGGATCAGGTGAGCCGGTTTCCGGGGTGGAAATTGCATCGGCTGAAAGGCGATTTGAGCGGTTTCTGGAGTTTGACCGTTACGGGAAACTGGCGGTTGATTTTTCGCTACCACGAAGAGGCGAATACAGCCAGCGATATCGATTTGATTGACTATCACTAGGAGGCCCATAATGCCCATGAAGAACCCTCCCCATCCGGGCGATCTCATCAGGACGGAGGTTATTGAAGCGCTCGGGCTCAGCGTCTCGAAGGCGGCGGAGGTTTTGAAAGTGCGGCGCGCGACCCTCTCCGACCTTCTCCGCGGCAAGGCCGCTTTAACGGCAGAAATGGCACTGCGCATCGAAAAGGCCTTTGGTCCGGACATGGATCATCTGCTCGGGATGCAACTCGCCTACGACGTGGCGAAAACGCGACAGCAAGCGCGCAGCATTGCCGTCAAGCGGTATATCCCGCCCGCGGCGTGAGCCGGTGTAAGCCCATTCTCGTAGCGTCTTCCGGAAACGTGGCAAGTTATGCGCCGCGCTGGTGGTGCAGATGGCGAACCTGTCGCTGAAAAACGGGCGGCGCATGCGCTGGACGGGCGACCGGGCAGTCTGAGTTAAACTGAACGTGATGCCGCAATCGTATGCTCCCCTTCAGGCGCCGCAGCGCCTTCTCTTCGGACCCGGACCCAGCATGGTCGCGCCCCGCGTCTACCAGGCCATGGCGCAGCCCGTGGTGGGCCATCTCGATCCGTTCTTCTTCCAGGTGGTCGAAGAGGTCCGCACCCTGCTGGGCTACGCTTTTTCCACCAAGAACCAGTTCAACATCGCCGTTTCCGGCACCGGTAGCGCCGGCATGGAAACCGCGGTGGCCAACTTCATCGAGCCCGGCGAGAAGTTCGCGCTGCTCACCAACGGGTTTTTCGGCGACCGCATCGGCGAAATGGCGCGCCGTCACGGCGGCGAAGTGGTGCGCCTGTCCAAGCCATGGGGCGAGCCGTTTGACGCGCAGGAGGCCCGCGAGTTCATCCGCCGCGAACGGCCCCGCGTGGTCGCCTTCGTCCAGGCTGAGACTTCCACCGGACTCTACAATCAGGCGCAGCCCATTTGCGAAGCGGCTCATGAAATGGACGCGCTCACCATTGCCGATTGCGTGACCTCGCTGGGCGGCATGCCGGTGCTGGTGGACGAAACCGGCATCGACATCGCCTACAGTTGTTCCCAGAAAGGACTCGGCTGCCCTCCCGGCCTGTCGCCGGTCACGGTCTCGCCGCGCGCCCTGGATCGCCTCAAGTCGCGGAAGACGCCGGTGCAATCCTTCTATCTCGACCTACAGCTTCTCGACACCTTCTACACCGGGCACAAGTATCACCACACGGCATCCGCCACCATGTTCTACGCCCTGCGCGAAGGGCTCGCCATGGTTGCCGAGGAAGGTCTGCAAGCGCGTTGGCAGCGCCACCGCAGCAACCACGAGGCTTTCGTCGCCGGCATCGAGGCCATGGGCCTGAGCATGCACGTTCCCGCCGGTCACCGTCTTTGGACACTCAACACGCCGTGCGTTCCCAAGGGCGTGGACGACGCCAAGGTCCGGCAGTTTCTCCTGGAGAAGTACAGCATGGAGATCGCCGGCGGTTTCGGACCGCTGGCCGGCAAGGTGTTCCGCATCGGCACCATGGGCTACAGTTCCACCGCCGAAAACGTGCAATTGATTCTGCAAGCGCTGGCCGACGCGCTGCGGCAGGCATGAGGTTGGCAGGCGGACCCAGAGGGTACCCCGCCTGCTACGCTACGCGTTCAGGCGAACTCGGGGCCGCATATGGCGTACTGGCGCGCGGGAATGCCCGGGTGGACGTGTCCGCGGAGAAACATACGCACAAAGCGGCGTTCTTCCGCGAACCCCACCGATTTCAAAAAGTCGAGCCACTCCTCGTCGAGCAGCGGCACATCGATCGCGAACACTCTACCGTTAAGCGGCGAAAGGCAGTGCGTCGCCATGTCGCGCGCGGTGGCGGCGTCGGTGGCCACCACCGGGCCCAATTGGTAGTAGCGATAGCCCGGGCGTCCGAAGGTGTAGCCTTTGACCCCGCTGGCGTCATCCACCATCCAGGCGCACTCCGGGGCGCGCTCGAACCACGCCGCCAGCAGCCTGCCGCGATCCGCACCGAAGACCTCGCGATCCCGACGACACACCGCCTCCAGGTCGCTTTGGAGCATGTGGCGCGCTGGGCCCAGGGGGTTCGGAAAACGTGCGCGATCGACGGTCGCCTTAGTCCGGACGAGGCTGTAGTCCCCTACGAACCCGAAGCGCCGGTACAGCGGTTCGCCGGCGGGAGTCGCGTCGAGACCAACGCACGTGGCATCGGCCAGGGCGGCAAGCGCTTCGGCCAGCAAGTGCGCGCCCAGGCCCGCACGGCGTTCGGCGGGGTCGACGAGCATCATAGCGATCCACGCCAGGGCATCGTAGCGCAGGTAGGCGGCGGTCCCCAGAACGTTCCCGCCTCTTTCGATCAGCACCACTCCGCTGCCGGGGGAGTCCAGGAAAAGGCGCCAGTCCTCTTCCAGTTGATTCCATCCGCTGGCGCGGCACAGGCGCATTCCGCCAGCGATGTCGTCAATGGTCATCGCCCGGAGGGCCGGGACGGGCTGCATAGGCTAAGTCCGCTGGTACGCTTCGAGGAACTCGATATCGGGCTTGACCTCGGCGTTGAGCGCGACGCGGCCCCTTTCGGTGCGGGCCGCGCGCGAGAACAGGCACATGCCCGGGTCGAAAACAAACTTCAGCAGCAGCCTGCTCCACGAGGTGTGGTACACCAGCGAATCGTACATTTCCGGCGCGCCGCTGCGGATCTGGGGAAGGCGGTTCCACGGCACCGACGGAAGGTCGTGGTGCTCGTTGTGGTATCCCACGTTGAAGGCGATCTTATTGAAGGGGCCGTAGTAGCTGTAAGTTTCTTGCGGCGGCGCGAAGAGGTAGTGCTCCTGGATCCAGCGGGCGCCCAGCGGATGCAGCCCCACCGAAAAGAAGAACGACGCCAGCAGATAGAAAAAAGCCTTCGGCCCGAGGAAGATGTAGATCGCCGCGTCGAAAGTGAGTTGCACCGCAAAGTTCAGCAGAATCCACCGGTCGAACATGCGGATTTCTTTCAGACGAGGCGGCCGTGTCACTTGAAAAATGGGAAACAGCAGCAGCCATAGTGCCTTCCCGATGGCCGAATTCCCAACCAGCCGGGCTTCCCAATAACTCGGCAGGTCGGCATCCAGGGCGTAGACCCCCTGGAAGGCATGGTGCTTCATGTGATACCGCTGGAAGGCAACTGCGCTGGGCAAAAGGTGCGGCAAATTGGCGGCGATGGAGGCAATGGTGTTCAGATAGGATTTCGAGAAGATCAGGTTGTGCGAGCACTCATGAATCAGCGTCCATAAAGCATGGCTGGCGCAGGCTCCGGCGGTAAACGCCACCGCAAGAATCACCCACCATGGCGAGTCTCTGAGCAGCACCGCCAGGCCCACCTGCAGCGAAACACAACCCAGGATCATCAGGACGGTATAGGGATTCTTGCCGATGAACCGCCGCAATTCCGGGTGGTTGCGCAAGAGCGTTCTGGTGCGGTCGCGGTGTGGTTCCTGCGATACCGAGTTGAGGAATTGCGTAGGGGGAGGTGGCACGTCGGCTGCAAGTATACCAGTAAAGGCAGCAGGGGCAGGCAGTGTGCGATTCCGCGCAATGAAATCGCCTCTCAATTCAGCTTCCTTACCCAGATGTTGCGCACCGAAACCTTGGTGGTGGCCTCGATCTCAATGCCAAACAAGCCCGGCTGATTGTTCGACGATGCCGGGTCGTCGTCGACCATCACGGCCATCAACTGGCCGTTGACGATTTGGATGAGGGTGCCGCCGCGCGCGATGACCGTGTACTCGTTCCAGTCGTTCATCCTGACGACACCGCCCAGCGTTTGCCGGTCGCCGATGTTGCCCATGAGGCGCTTGCTGGCGAGACCGGCGCCCTCCACCACCTGGCCGCGCCATGCGAGGATGCGCATGGGAGTGTTTTCGGAATAGAACTGGCCGGTCCAATCGCGCGAGCTGGGCCAGAAGTCGGCCTGCGGGCCGGTCATCATCCAGTTGAGGTTCACCGGGCCGACGTTGGCCGTGACGTTGTCGGCGATGTTGGCCAGCCAGGGCAGGCCGGTTTTGCTGCGGTACTGGAAGCCGCTGCCGCCGCTGCCTTCCACCTTGATTTCGAACTTCAGCGTGAAATCCCTGGCCTCGAGGTCGCGATAGACCAGATAAGAGTTCCCGCTCGGGTTCTGCGGGGTGGATTCACCCACGATCGCCCCGCCTTCCACGCGCCAGAACTTCGGATTGCCGTCCCATCCCTTCAGGCTGGCACCGTCGAAGAGCGAGACGTAGCCTTCATGCCCGGCGAAGTTCAGCGGCTCGGGCTGGGTAAAGGCCACGCCGGCGAACGAACCGCCCAGGGCGACGAAGACGGTGACCTGATCCGGGGCGAGCTTGTTCGCCGAGGCTTGAATTTTCGTAAAGGCGTCGGCCTGGGCGTTGGCGACGGCCAGTTCGGCCGCCTGGACGGCCTCCGTCTTCGACCGGATGGCCGCATCGTCACGCGGTTCGGCGAACGCCGCCGCTGCCAGGGCGTTGCGGGCGGTGGTGAGGGTGCGCGTAAAGGGCATCACGTCGGTAGAGAGTTGGGTGAGGGCGGTGATTTGCGGCTGCCGGATGCGCGGAATGGTGCCGCGGCCCCCGGTACCCCCCGGTCCGCCGGGAGCGGTTTGAACGGCGCGGAATGCACCGCTCCTGCCACTAACCGCTGCGACCTGATCCGGGCTGAGTTTGGCGGGCGAGGCTTGCAGTTTGGCAAAGGCCTCCGCGCGTGCGTGGGCCAGGGCCAACTCGGCGGCGCCCACGGCCTCCGCTTTCGCGTGAATGGCAGTGTCGTTGCGCGGCTCGGCGAAGGCGGCCGCAGTGAGCGCCGCGCGAGCCGCAGTCATCGCCTGCGCTTGCGGCGCGACATCGGCGCTCATGCGGGTGAGCGCCGCGGCTTGTTGTTCGGCAAGATCGGAGCTGCCGCGGCCCGGTCCCTGAGCGAAAAGACTGAAGCCCGCGAGTGCCGCCAGCAAGGTGTGTTTGAACATATTCGGGTACCCTCCAGGAGTATCGCAATATGGAGGCGTGGAATGTGGCGCCGTTGTTACCGTCCGGCGGCCAATGTGACTTACACCCGGCGCTCAGGACACCGGGCCTTGCAGGACGCAACGGCAGAATCAAGTTAACCGGAGATCAAGCTCATCCCTGCCTTAACGCTTCCATCGGCTGCACTCGCGTTGCCCGTTGGGCCGGCAGAAAGCCGGCTAGCGTCGTGACCACGAGGAGTAGTAACACCGCCCCCGCGATCGTAACCGGGTCCTGCGGCTTAACGCCGAATAGCAGCGACTCCGTATATCTTGTTAATGCCAGCGCGGCAGGTAGCCCGATTGCCGCGCCGATTCCCAGCATCGCCAACGACTCGCGGAGCATCATCCAGAGTACGTTTCCAGGCTCGGCCCCCAGAGCCATCCGGATGCCGATCTCCCTGGTCCGCCGCGTCACGGTTTGGGACATCACCCCGTAGATTCCCACTGCCGCCAGCAGCAACGCCACCACTCCAAAGAAGCCGCCAAGTGTCGCCACGAACCGCTGCTGCAAGAGGGCGCGGTCGAGATTATCCTCCAAAGTGCGCGCTTCCGTTACCGTCACCGCCGGGTCGATCTCCTGAGCGCGACGGCGAATTGCGCCGATGATGCGCCTGGGGTCGT
>JADGNS010000238.1 GCA_017883355.1 Candidatus Solibacter sp. | reverse complement strand
TGGACCGGTGAGACGTGCAGGCGCCCCGTGTTGTAGGGCTCGATGGCGGGGTAGAGCCAGGTGACGGGATCCTTCATCGGGTGATTGGGCATTGAGGGCAGTATAGCGTGATCAAGATCGCAGGCTCCATGCAATGACGCCGCCCTCTACCATCCCGACAACGGCATCGTCGGACGCTAGGCGGCCGCGGCACAGGCGCGGTGTAGCACGCCACCGGCCCCAACCTCAACCGCAACGTCGCCACCAACGTCCTTCAAACAGGACAGTAGTCTAGGAATCGGTATTGGGGCGACGAGAGCGGAGCGTGCGGGCCGTTCTCCAGAAAGAAGGTTTCACGGCCCCGAACGCCTCCGGACTCCGAGGTGGGCCCGCGGCAAACCCTTGGCGACAGGCAGGATTTGGTTCGCCAGGGCTGTAATGGTCCAAATTCCGGAAGACCACCAGATAATGATCGAAATCGTGGCGCTACTCGGCCAACAATCGGTGTCGGAGCCCGGCGCGGAGCTGATACAATGCGGGGTAACTGGAGGGCCGGATGCCGCAAAAGCCGACAAAGGGCCAACTACTTACCGTCATGGGTGTCGCACTTGTGTTCTTCACTTCAGGGGCACCGCGACGGGCGCATGGGACGAGTATGAGCTTCGAACAGAATCCGCAGACCGCCGACGCCACGACCCGCACGGTAGTCGATCGCTTCAACGAAACATTCAATCGGCATGACGCAGACGCCCTGGCGTTATTGCTGACCGACGACACGGTGTTCGAGGATACGTCTCCAGCGCCAGATGGCAAGCGCATAGAAGGAAAGGCCGCAGTGGTCGCGTTCTGGCGGGAGTGGTTCGGCCGCAATCCTGATGCGCGATTCGAGGCCGAGGAAATCATTGTCAGCGGTGATCGTGCCGTCGTGCGTTGGGTGTATCGCAAGATCCGCAACGGACAACCGTGGCACCTGCGTGGAGTGGACGTTTTCACCGTGCGCGACGGGAAAGTGGCCGCCAAGCTCGCGTACGTGAAAGGGTGAACTTCGACCACGGAGTTGGCGCGCCTTCGAAGAACCGAACAGGCAGGCGGGACTTTCAGAATTATTGTGACAGTTAGGTGGCTTCTCCCCATTGCGCCGCCGATGGCGGACCCGCCGGTCCAATCTCCAGAAAGGCGGTATATCGCTAACAACGCGCATTGGCCCAACTTGCGGATGGCCGACGATCCGACCTTCAAACACGTCCCTCGCGCGTTACTTCTTCGCCTCGGGTGCTGGAGTGGCGGGCAGATCGGAGTTGTAGGTATCGACGATACACTTCCACTTCCCGTCCGCCTGCTTCTTCCAGATCTCGACCAGTTTGCCGGTATCACGGACCGGCGGTCCGCCTTTCGGGTCCTGGATCGAGAGCGAGTAGGTTCCGTAAAGGTATCCGAGTTCACCGGATTTCGCGACTTCGACTTTAGAGACCTTCCAGGACACGGCTGTGTTGGGACCGAGCAGGCCGGCCCAGGATTCCCTTATCGACTTCCGATCTGTGGCGATCTGCGCATTCGGAGGAAGCAGTACTGCGTCATCGGCATAGAACGCGACAGTCCCTTCGAGATCATTTCTCGCGGCCGTGGCGGACCATTGCTCATCGAGAGCCTGGATCGCCGACGCATCGGCCGAACGGCTGTCACTCGTCGCAGACGGGGCGCACGACGTGGCCACGAAAGCGGACGGAATCACGACAAGTAGAAGCGCAGTTCGGATTTTCATTTTCACCGGTCATGCTCCTTGCCATCCTCGGCCGCATCGAAATGGCCCTGGGACGAGCCAACCAGGCCGTCGTTTCCGCCGAGTCAGGCAGCACAGGAATCGATTCTACCAGACGAGGGCAAGGGAACGTATCGCGCGCAGGCAGGAAGTTGGACCCGGCGCTGGCTGGGCTGGACGGTCAACTTCCCACTTGCCGACGATCCGCTCGGAACCTCATTTCCACGAATAGGGCGTACGACGGCAAGTTGAGACCGAATCTCTCTCAACCCCCGACTCGCATCAGCTGGCAACGAGTTCAACGAGTATCGCCGGATTGCACCGTCGCTATCGCAACATTTTCGATTTGCGCTCTAGCGGCCGCAAATAATGCTCTTGGTGTCGGGAGTCCTCACCGGCCGCTCATCGCGGCCCTGGGTGTGGGCTGCCAGGCCGGCGTGCCTTCCTCCCATTGGTTGTCGGTGAGCTGCTCGACAGCCGTGCCGTCGTAACGCATCACAAAAATCTCGCCGTACGGCTGTGGAGCATCGGTATAGACCACCTCATCTTTGAAGCCCATCCGGGAACTGGCGAACACAATAAACTCGCCGTCGGGCGACCACCCTTGGTGGGCGTCATTTCCATGCGTGTTCGTCAGGCGCTTCAGAGCGCGTCCGTCCGGTTTGATGGTAAAGATCTCATACGCGCCGTCGATCAAGCGCGAAAACATAATCAGATCTCCGCGCGGCGACCAGAGCGGAAAATTGTCGTATGCGGCCGTGAGGGAGGTCACGGCCCTTGTCTCCAAGTTCATAACGCGTAGACCGTATCCATCCTTGGTAAAGGTCCGGTACACAAAACGCTTGCCATCCGGAGCAAAGGACGGGAAGGCGCTGTTGTCCGAACCCGATGTAAGTTCCTGGAAGGCGGTTCCGTCCGCGTTGACAATGGCCACTTGCGCGCCGCCCTCCACCCGGTCGCCGGGTTTGAGAAATTGGGAATGGAAGCCTCCGAAAAACGCCGCAAACTCGCCGATGGCGAAAATGATCCGGTCGCCGGAGGGCAACCATCCGCCTGGAAGTATGTTCCGGTTCTGGTCCCGATAGACCACGCGCCCCTGTCCGGTCTCCACGTTCGTCACGTTGAGACTGGCGCCGCGCGGATTGGCGGAAGGTGCGCTGGCCGTGACAAAGTCCTTTCCCGACGAACTGAACGACGGCAGAAGTCCGGACAGGCTCAATTCGTAACGCGAATTGCGGCTGAATGCCGGCGTCGCCCCCGTGTTCCGCCTGGGTATGTCCGCCCGTCTGGTAAACACCACCTGGCTCGCATCCGGGGACCACGATGCGGCCCTGATCGCGCCCCGCGGCCCGCGGCGGCCGCTGGTGTAGTAAATGCCCGCCTCCGTTGTGTCCTTCCGGATGTAGCCGATGTCATCTCCGGCAAGGGGAGACGGGTTCATCTTCACTCCCGGACCGGCCGCAACATCGGTTGAGCGCCCACCGGCAATTTCGATCGAGACCAGGCGGGTATCGCTTCCGGGCGCGGGGCTTGGCATCCGGTTCGCCAGCGTCATCTCGGCCGCCATGCAATAGGTGATGATGCGGCTGCTGTCGCTGGTCCATTTTGGGCTGCCACAGAAATTTCCCCCCGTTGTGAGCTTCCGCAACCCGGAGCCGTCGGGACGCATGATATAGATATCCGCCAGTTGCAGCCGCTCCCATCTTCCGTGAGCGAATGGCATCGGATTGTCGCGGCCGGAGGAGAAGGCAATCCACTTCCCGTCCGGCGCCCAAGACGGACGAAAGTCGCCGTCCCTTCCCGATGTGAGTTGTTTGGCGCGCAGCGTGGAGAGATCCATCGTCCAAAGGTTCGCCGCCCCCCCTCGCGTGCTGACGAACACGAGTTGCTTACTGTCGGGAGAGAATGCCGCCTGATCGTCGTAAGCGGGATCCTTGGTGAGCTGTGTTAATCCGGTGCCATCCGGTTTTACGCGATAAAGCTCCGCCGAGCCGTTCCTTTCAGAAGTGAAGACGATGGACTTGTTGTCGGGTGCCCAAACCGGGTCGTAGTCCGTGTCCTTAGTGTCGAGCAGGGCATGCTCATCTCCACCGTCGGCTGCTGCCACGAACAGAGCTAACTGACCCGGCTGCGGATTTACGCGGGTGATAGCAATTCTGCGATGTGTGGGCGTTTCGGCCAGCATGATGCCGACGGCCACGATGGCGATGAGGAATGGGCGCATTAGAGGAATTTTAATCGAGGCGGTGCTATCGCGCAAGTCCACGGAAGTAGCTCATCGTGATCAATCGAGCGGCTTAACCCCTCGTCCGATGGCTCCCTTATGCTATATAATTGCGGATCGACGCACTCCCGGCTACGGGTGAAGCCGGACCAATCCCAGAATCCAGGACACGAAAGGAAACAATCGGACCATGTGTGGAATCGTCGCTGCTTTCTCGCGCCGGGATCCGGTATCTCAAGCTACTCTCGAACGCGCCACCAGAAGCCTCTACCATCGCGGTCCGGACGGACAGCGGTGGTGGATCTCCGGAGATGGCAAGGTCGGATTGGGACACGCACGGCTGAGCATTATCGACCTTTCCACGGGAGATCAACCGATCGCGAGCGAGGACGGCCGCACACGCATCATCGTGAACGGAGAGTTTTACGGCTACGAGGCGATTCAGCGGGAACTGGAAGCGCGCGGCCACCGGCTCCGGACGCGCTCAGACAGCGAGATCGCACTGCACCTGTACGAAGATTTCGGCCTGCAGTGCGTGCATCATCTACGCGGCGAGTTCGCGATTGTGTTGTGGGATGAGACGCGGCGCCGGCTGGTCGCGGTGCGCGACCGCTTCGGGATCAAGCCGCTCTTCTACGCGTGGCACCAGGACACCATCTACCTGGCGTCCGAGGTCAAGGCTCTGTTTGCGGCGGGTGTGCCGGCGCGCTGGGATGAGGAGAGCGTGTTTCACTCGGTGTCTTTCGGCGCGCACATGACGCGGACACTCTATGACGGGGTGTTCCAGGTTCCGCCCGGCCACTTTCTGATTGCCACCGATAAGCACGTTCAAGTGAACCAGTACTGGGATTTCAGCTATCCCAAGGCGGAGACTACCGCCCCGAAGCGTTCCGATGCCGATTACGCGGCGGAGTTCCTGCATGAGATCGAAGAGGCGGTGCGGATCCGGCTCCGCGCGGACGTGCCGGTTGGAGTCTATCTGAGTGGCGGGTTGGATTCGTGCGCCGTGCTCGGCCTGGCTGCCCGCCATCACCCTGAACCCATTTGTGCTTTCACCTTGACGTTCGAACAGGCAGCTTACGACGAAGGGCCGATCGCCAAGGAAATGGCGGCGCTGGCGGGAGCGGAATTTCATCCGATTCCGATCGGCCAGCGGTTGTTGGCGGATAATTTCGCCGATGCCATCGCACAGTCGGAGACGCTCTGTCTGAACGCCCACGGTGTCGCCAAATACCTGCTCAGCCGGGCCGTGAGGGACGCAGGCTACAAGGTGGTGATCACGGGCGAAGGTTCGGACGAAATTCTGGGCGGGTATGCGCATTTCCGGCGCGACATGCTGCTCTACAATCGCGAGGGGCAGGATCCGGACGCGATCAAGGAGCTGCTGGCGTGGCTCGACGAACACAACACGGTTTCGCGCGGGCTGCTCCTGCCCGATGGGGAGGTCGGACCGCTGGAGAGCGTGCGGCGGGTACTGGGTTTCGTTCCCTCATGGATCGAGACGTTCTCTACGAGGGCGGTGAAGTTGCGGCCGCTGCTGGCGCGTGGCTTTCAGGAACGCTTTGGGCCGATCGAGGGTACTTACGGAATTCTGGATGACGTGGATGTTCGCGGTCAGCTCCAGGGGCGGGATGCGCTGCACCAGTCGCTATACCTCTGGTCGAAAACCGTGATGGCAAACTACATTCTCACGATGCTGGGCGATCGCATGGAGATGGCACACTCCATCGAGGGGCGCGTGCCATTCCTGGATCACAAGCTGGTGGAGCTGATCGCCTCCCTGCCGGTGAATCAGAAGATCCGTGGCATGACGGAGAAGTATGTGCTGCGCGAGGCGGTGCGAGACCGGATCACCGACACGGTCTATCGAAGGCAGAAGCATCCGTTCCTGAGCCCGCCGGCAACCTTGAATCCCGACGACACATTCAACACCTTTGTGCAGGACACGCTTCGCGGGAAGGCTTTCGCTGCCGTGCCCTTCTTTGATCAGAAAAGCGTAATAGACTTGCTGGACCGTCTCCCGGGAATGGACGTGGGTGCCCGAACGGCGAACGACCAATTGCTGATGCACATGGTGAGCATCAGCGTGCTGCAGGAACGGTTTGGGATGGCGGCCTGAAGGACGGGGACGCGCAGGTGTCCCTACAGTACAATGTTCGACTGATGCGTTTGTTCACGGCACTCGATCTGCCCGAAGAGATAGTGCGGGATCTCACCGCGATCGTCGAACGGCTGCGATCGTCGGCCCGCTATCAACTGGAGCAGACCCGCGAACCTGCACGTCACCACCAAGTTCATCGGTGAGTTGCCGGAAGCCCGGCTGGGCGAGTTAAAGCAGGCGCTGAAGACTGTTCCGGCCAGGCCCGCATTCGAGGTCCGGGTGACGCACACATGGGGCGACCGCACCCGGCCGCCCCACTTCACCGGAATCGTGCCCCGCTTGCAACGGAATCTTGCCCCACACGTAGCGGAAACCCGCCCCACACCGAACGGAATCGCGCCCCACATCAAACGTCATGCCGGCGGCAACGGAAACGAGACGAAGAAACGAAATGATGCTGATTGACTCTCAGAAACGGAGGAAATCTTGACTGATGTGGGGCACCTTGAGATGATGACCGTAGCCAGCGTCGCTTCGCTCCGACGCTGCCCCGCTTCAAACGGAATCGGTGCCCCACTTCACCGGAATACGCACCTTCCTGAGGGCGACGCTTTTTACGGCGGCTGCATCGCGCTGTGCTTTGGTGTCGATGTGCATGAGTCTTCTTGACCTTAAGATTCATTCAGGGATGCACTAGTATATCTGTTCGATTGAATAAACCTCCTTTCGAAGCGGACCTGTTGCTGCCATCCTTTGGCTGTATGTTCAAATCCTGGATCACGCACTATCCGGAAACAATCCACGAGAGCGTTGGATGGCCCAGTTGGACATGGCCCCTGCCGCGCCTCCGGGCGATTGCTCCCGATATGTGGGCATCTCGTCCCTTGGGCCGCAGAGGGCAGGCGTTGGGCGAGGTCAATGACGGCGAGTCGGGCCAACAAGGCAAGGACCAAACCGATTCGCAAAGGGGATCTGGCCGTGTGATAGTCTTGTTGCACCATGAAGAAGCCGGGAACAGCCGTATTGTTAGGCGTGTCGTTCGG
>JADGNS010000237.1 GCA_017883355.1 Candidatus Solibacter sp. | reverse complement strand
CGAAAATTAGGCACTGATGGTTCTATATTCTCACGCCGGCTCTCCCATTGGCTCTTGGCTGAGAATCCTGACGCAGGCGTACTCCAGCGGAGCCGCGACCGTAAGGGAGCGCTAGATCTGCGCGGGTGGCCGCCAAACGCTCCCCTCACGGCCGCGGCTCTGTTTGGTGGCCGTCCACTTCTATGGCGCTGCTTCGGCTCTTAAGTTAACCAGGCATTGACCACTACGGCCAGGGCGGCGCAAGCCGCGGTCTCGGCGCGCAGCACCAGCGGGCCCAGCGAAACCGGCTGCCAGGCGGCGGCAACTGCCAGGTGGCGTTCCGAATCCGTCCAGCCCCCTTCGGGGCCGATCAGCAGGGCGGCGGAATCGGCGCGCTCGGCCGGGATCTCGCGGAGTAGCGGCGGAGCCAGCGATTCGTCGAGGAAGTAGCGGTGGGCGGCGGGCTCCTGGAGGCAGCGCTCGAAGCGCACCGCATCCAGGATTTCGGGAATGCGCACGCGCCGCGCCTGCTGGCTGCTTTCGCGGGCGATCCGCGCCCAGCGCTCGCTCCGTTTGCGGGAGGCGTCGAAGAGTCCTTTTTCGGTGCGCGCGGCTTCCACGGGAAGGATGCGGCCGACCCCCAGCTCGGTGGCCTTTTCGATGATCCATTCGAAGCGGTCGAACTTGATGAGGCTGGCGCAGAGCGTGATGGAGACCGGGGACAAAACGGCGGGGAGCGCTTCGACCACCTGGAACACCACCCGTTCGCCGCGGGCCTCGGTAATTTCGGCGAGGTAAGCCTGCTGGTTATCGGAGATTTCGAAGCGCTGTCCAGGCTCGACGCGCAGGACGCGGGTGAGGTGGCGCGCCTCGTCGCCGCGCAGTTCCGCGGCCCCGCCGCGAATGGAGTCTACGAAAAATCGACGTCGTGCCAAATCTCATAGTGGCATACGGCTCCGCCTTGTGCATGGTGGGGCAGGCTTCAGCCTGCCAAATCCGAGCCAGGCTCGGACGCAGCTGCTCGATCGTCTGTCCCACCTTCCTTCCCCGATCACTCCTCTAATGTATTTCTCACGGCCTGCCGATAAGCCCTCTAGGAGTCTGAAGCCGTTTGAGCCGTCCGAAGCGTTACCTTGCTGCCGCTGTCGCCGCCCTCGCGCTGGCGGTTTGCCTTTTCGCGCTCACGCGTCGGGGGCCAGTGGCCGCACTCCGCGCTGGCTACGCGGAGTTCCCCCCTTACGTCAGTGTGGATGAGAACGGGAAGCCCGCCGGTTTGGCGGTACAGGCGGTGCAGCAGGCGGCGAAGCGTACCGGCGTCCCCATCCAGTGGGTGCAGGTGGAGGATGCCGAGAGAGCCCTCCGTGACGGACGGATCGATCTATACCCCATCCTGACGGTCTCTCCCGAACGCCAGCGAAGCTTCTACGGCAGCGTCCCCTGGTGGGAGTCGTCGCAATCGCTGCTCTCGTTGCGCGCGCGCCCGCTGAAGACTCCAGCGGAGGCTGTCGGGCGCCGCATCGCGATCCGCGACCGCACGTTCGGGGCCACCGTGGCAGCCAGTCAAGTGCCCGGCGCCCTCACGATTCCAACGCGCGGTCCCCGGAAGATGATCGGCGATCTGTGTACGGGCCAGGTGGAGGGCGTGCTGCTGGAGGGTCGTCTGATCTACGGCGCCCTGCTCGATCAGCCGGCGGCTTGCGTCAATCACCCTTTGCTGGTGGTTCCGCTGCCGCAAACCTCGCTTCCCATGGCCACATTTGCGCGTCGCGACGTGAAGGCCGCCGCCGACCGCCTGTTCGCCGGTATCGAACAGATCTCTCTCGATGGCACGCTGACCACGCTGGCCAACCAGTGGTTCGCCCTGCCCCAACAAGGCTACGTCCGGGACCGGCTGGCCGCCAGCCATCGGCGCCAACTCCATATGTTCTTCGCGGCCGTCGCGCTGCTGTTCGGTCTCCTCAGCCTCTGGTACGGCCGCCGCGGCTTCCACATGCGCCGCGCCGCACAGGTGGCCTTGGCGCGCGCCAGCCAGGCCGAACTCCGGTTTGAAGCGTTCATGGCGCATACACCGGCGCCGGCCTTCATTAAAGACGATAGCGGCCGCATCGTGTATGCGAACAAGGCGATGCTGAAATTCTGCGAACGCCCGATGGAAGAAGTCCTCGGCAAGACCGATTACGAGCTCTGGGGGTCTTCCTCGGACATCGTACGCATGCGGGATCGGGAAATGCTGGGTAGTGGACGCCCGGTGCAATATGTTCTGCCCCTCACCGGCCGCGATGGCGCGCAGCATCACTTCCTGGTGCTGAAGTTCCCCTTGGCCGGCGAGACCGGCGAGCGCCTCATCGGCGTCACTGCCATCGATATTACCGAGCAGCAGTCCGCCGCCGATCTGGTGGCGCGCAACGAGGAGCGCTATCGCCTGCTCTTCGAAGGCGCGCCGGTGGCGATGCACGAAATCGATCGCAACGGCATCATCACGCGCGTCAATCGGGCCGGCTGCGCGCTCAGCGGGTATAGCCGCGAGGAGCTTATCGGACGCCACGCCTCGGAATTCGTGGCGCCCGAAGAGCGCGAGCTATCCCGCGCCGCGGTGCGCGCCAAACTGGGCGGCGCGCAACCGCTGACGCCGGTGGAGCGCGCTTACCAGCGCCAAGACGGCCGCGTGCTTCGCGTGGAGGTACACGACATCGCCATTTACGCGCCGAACGGCACGATTCAAGGCTTGCGCACCTGCCTGGTGGATCTGACCGAACGCTATGAAGCCCGCCAACGCATCGACGCCTTTGCCTTGCAGTTGCAGCAGAACAACGCCGCGCTCGCCCTGGCGTTGGAATCGGCCCGGGAGGCCACCCGCTTGAAGGGCCAGTTCCTGGCCAACATGAGCCACGAAATCCGCACCCCGATGAACGGTGTGCTCGGCATGGCCGAACTGCTCCTCGAATCCGGCCTTTCGCCGCAGCAAGAGTCGCTGGCCCGCAGCGTGAGCCAGTCCGGAAAGCAACTGTTGGCGATCATCAACGACATTCTCGATTTCTCCAAAATCGAATCCGGCAAGCTGGAACTGGAGCACAGGCCGTTCGACCTGACCACGGTGGTAGAAGCCGCCGTCGAACTCATGGCGCCGGCCGCGCACGCCAAAGGGGTCGAACTGAATTACTGGCTCGAGCCCGAGGTCCCGGTGCGCCTTCTGGGCGATGAGGCCCGCCTGCGCCAGGTGTTGCTGAACCTGGTTGGCAATGCGGTCAAATTCACGGCGGAAGGCGAAATTGCCGTCCATGTAGCGGCCAGGCGCGATGCCAACGGCACACCCCGCCTGTACTTCAGCGTCGCCGATACCGGCATCGGCATTCCCGAAGACGGGATCCGCCATCTCTTCCAGTCCTTCACCCAGGCCGACAGTTCCACCACCCGCAGGTTCGGCGGAACCGGACTAGGCCTGGCCATTTCCAAGAGCATCGTCGAGCTCATGCAGGGCGAAATCGGCGTGGAGAGCGAACCTGGCCGCGGTTCCCGGTTCTGGTTCACGGCTCTCCTGGAACCCGACGCGGCGGGGTGCCCTCTGGGCCCGGCGATCTCCGCCCGCCACGCGCTGCCACCGGCGCGCATCCTGATCGTGGACGACAACGCCACCAGCCGCGGCGTGCTGGAGCGCTACACCTCCGCCTGGGGATTGCACCCTCACACCGTGGAGAGCGGTGAGCAGGCGCTGGCCGCCCTGCGGCTTCACTACACGGCCGGTGTTCCGATCGGGCTCGCCATCGTCGATATGCGGATGCCGGGCATGGACGGCGCCGCACTGGCCGGCGAAATCGCCGGCGACCCGGCACTGCGCGCCACCCGCATCATCCAACTGACGGCGATTGGCTGTCTGCCAGGCTCCGCCTGCGCCGCCGCCAGCGTCTCCAAGCCGATCAGACCCCAGGCTCTCTACGATTGTCTGCAGCGTGTGATACAGCCATCGCCCGGCTCGGCCCCGGTCGCGGCGAAAGGGCCGCCGGGCATCCCGCTCAAGGAGCAGCAACCCTGCGCCCACCGTGGGCGCGTTTTAATCGCCGAAGACAACCCAGTCAACCAGCGCGTTGCCAGTCTTCAGGTACAGCGCTGCGGCTTCGATACCGATGTCGTGGCCAACGGCGAGGAAGCTCTGGCCGCCCTGGAGCGTCTCAACTACGCGCTGGTCCTGATGGATTGCCAGATGCCGCGCATGGACGGGTACGCCGCCACCCGCGAACTGCGCCGCCGCGAAAACGGCGCGCGCCACACCACCGTGATCGCCCTCACCGCGCACGCCTTTGCCGCCGACCGGGATGCCTGCCTGCAGGCAGGCATGGACGATCATCTGGCCAAACCAGTCAGCCTCCACACCCTCGGCATGATACTCGATCGCTGGTGTCCGGAAAGTCGCCCCGTGGCATAAGGCTCCGCCGGCTCCGCCTGGTGCATCCGAGCGAAGCTCGGACTCGCCTTCCTCCGCCCCACCGCCAGCCGCCGGTACTAAGATGGAACGGATGGCCTTCCACCTTGCACAGATTAATATCGGCCGCCTCGTGGCGCCCACTTTCCATCCGCAACTCGCCGATTTCGTCGCCCAACTCGACCCCATCAACAAGTTGGCGGATACTGCCCCCGGCTTCGTCTGGCGCCTCCAATCGTCTTCCGGCAACGCTACCGATGTGGCCTACGGCGAAGACCCGCTGGTGATCGTGAATATGTCCGTCTGGGAGTCTCTCGCCGCCCTGCGCGATTACACCTACGCCTCACAGCACATGCAGGTTTTTCGCGACCGTGCCAAATGGTTCGAAAAAATGGACAAGCCGCACTATTGCCTGTGGTGGGTTCCCGCGGGGCGCCTGCCCACCGTCGCCGAAGGCAAACAGCGCCTGCAGCACTATCAGACCCACGGAGCCACCCCGTTTGCCTTCTGGTTTTCGCAAAGCTTCCCCGCGCCCGTGGACCAGGAAACCTACGCCTGACTTCGCCGAGGAGATTGACCACCATGAAACGCCTCTCCCTGCTCCTGCTCGCCAGCGCCTGCCTGGGGCAAACCCCTCCGCCCGTCACCGTGCCGGATGGCATCGCGCTCGAAGCCAACATCCCTTACGATGCCTTCCCCGACACGCGGCTCGATATCCTGTACCCCAAAGCGCCCTCGAAAGAGAAGCGCCCCGGCGTGATCATGTTCCACGGCGGCGGCTGGATCCGCAGCACCAAGGAAACCATGATGACGGCTTTCTGCCTGCCCTTTCTGGAGCGCGGCTTCGTGGTGGCCAACGTGGAATACCGCGTGGCCGGCGCCGCGCCCGCGCCCGCCGCCGTCAACGACGCGCTCCACGCCGCCCAGTGGTTCTTCGACCGCGCTGCGAAGTACAACGTGGATCCGGCGCGCATCGTGGTCACCGGCGCCTCCGCCGGCGGCCACCTGGCGCTCATGGTGGGCATGACGCCGGCATCGGCCGGACTGGGGCCCGCCATCCCCATCGCCGCCATTGTCAACGGCTATGGCGTCACCGATGTCGCCGACCTGCTGGACGGGCCGCACCGCCAGAGCTTCGCCGTCGAGTGGCTGCCCGAACAAGCCGGACGGGGCGATCTCGCCCGGCGCCTCTCACCCCTCACCTACGTGCGTAAAGGCCTCCCGCCCACGCTCACCGTGCAGGGCGAGAACGATCGCACCGTGCCGCACGAGCAGGGCGTGCGCCTCACCACAGCGCTGCGGCAAGCCGGCGTCGATGCCGAAATGATGACCGTCCCCGCCGCCGGACACGGGTTCTCCAAGGAGCAGTGGCCCGCCGTGCATGCGCGCATCTTCGACTTTCTCGCGCGCCGCGGAATCCTGTTCGCACCGCAGGCGGCCACCGCCAACGCCGGTGACGAGGCCGCCATCAAAGACGTGGTCGCCCGCTACGTGGATGCCCGCGACCGCAAGGACGCCAAGGCCACCGAAGCCCTGTTCACAGCGGATGCCGACCAACTGGTTTCCTCGGGCGAGTGGCGCAAAGGCCGCGACGCCGTGGTGCGCGGCACCATGGCCAGCTCGGAAGCCAGCGGGGGGAAGCGCACCATCACCGTGGAAACCGTCCGCTTCGTCACGCCCGGCGCCGCGCTGGCCGACGGGCGTTACGAAATCGCTGGTGTCGCCGGCGCTCCGCCGAGGCGCATGTGGAGTACCTTCCTGATCGTCCGCACGCCCGAAGGCTGGCGCATCGCCGCCATCCGCAACATGCTGCCCGCCCCGCCGGCGCCGCCGAAATGATCGCCTGAGCTGGACTCGGTGGACGACTTTGATGCTTGGGTTTCTCTTGGGAGGCGCGGCCGCCGTTCCGGCGCATCCACGACTTTCACGGTCGCCTGCCCAAGCCAACAATGACGCCGACGGTCGTCGAAAGCCACTGCTGCGTGGGACGGCCGAGATCGCGCCACTCGCGGACCGTGAAACTAACCCGGACGCGGCCTTTTCGGTCGAGCGCGAGAGCCGCCTTACCGGAGTACTGGAAAAGGCCCTGGTTCGGCCCGAACGGTCCGGAGAATCCGTACTGATGCCAGACATAGCCGCCACCCAACCCGATCGAAAGCTCGACGCGGCCGGCGGCCAGCGGGGCGACCCCGCGCAGACCGTAATCCAGCAGGTTCAAATTATGGCGCGAATAGGTGCACCCGAACCTGCTGCACGTATCCGTACCAACGGGCCATCCCGCGGTGAATCCGGCTTCCGCGCCCAGATGCTTGACAAGCCGGAGTTCATAGCCGGCGCGCCAACCGGGGCCGGCCGAATAGGCGCTGGTTCTGTAGCCGCTCACCGGAAAGACTCCGGCAACCCCGAACTCGAAGTTGTGGCGCCCGACGGGGCTCTGCGCGTATGAGGGGCCGGCCAGCAAAGCAAGGCAGGAGAGGAGAACAGAAGTTCGCATTTATGAAGTTCCCCTCCTAAGACCCGGCGCAACCTCTTTCAACTACACGGCGTGCCTGATTCTCTTCCTTCTCAAGCTTTTCGGCGAGGTATGACGGCGGTCCAGAAGGGCAGGTCGTAGCTGCGTGCCGCCGCGGCGCGCGAGCCGCTCTCGATGGTTTCGGCGTGCTCGAACCCCGGTTCGCGCAGATGCAGTTGTACCGCCATTCAGTTGATAAGTGTAAGGCAACGGGCTACAGT
>JADGNS010000236.1 GCA_017883355.1 Candidatus Solibacter sp. | reverse complement strand
AGGCAAAGCTGGACGTCACCCGGTCCAAGTGACACGTTCCTTTGTGGGGCAGGTTGACAACCTAATGCCGCTCGTTTTTCCCAGGATCGGAATGCTGCGTAAGTTGTGGGGCGGACCCCCCGGTCCGCGCGGGACGCCCTCGTCCCGCAGCCGGAACAACGGGATCACCGACGGGGGCGTCGGCCGCGGTCCAGGGGGACCGCCCCACCATTAATGCAGGTGCTCGGTACTAGAAAAAACGAGTGGCATTGGGTTGACAACCTGCGCGGCGGTTGATTACCGCCGCCGGTCGGCTGCAAACGCGGCGTTGGGCCGATTGACAATCGGCCGCAGCTTACCAAGCTGCCCCACAAGGTGTCAGCCAAGCATGCAACACAGTAGTGCCGGCGAACCATCTGGCGCCGGCTATGCCTATCGTACGCTGACGGTTGCCGTGTTGCTCGCCACGCCGCCCGCCGAAATCTGTACCTGGTAGTCCCCGGGAGCAAGTTGCGGAACCGTCAGGTTCACCTGATAGAGCCCCGCATACCCCGGCGCCAGCCCGGCGAACAGAACGGTGGCCGGCTGGCCGCCCACGGTTGCGGTCACCTCGGCGGTGACCTTCGAGAGCGTGACCGCCGAAGCCGGTGCACCCGTGGCTACTGGCGGGTTGACCAGTCCCAGGCCAGTTGCGTACACCGCCAGGGGACTGCCCGGCGCGGCCGTGCGGTCCGGACCATTAACGGAACCATCCTGATTCACCGCGGCTGCCCGGCCTTGCGGCAGGAGGAATATCCCCGGAGCCGTGTTGCGCAGCGGCACGCTTCTCGCGCCCGTCTGCAGGCCTCCGGCCGTCACGGTGACAGCGGCGTTTCCAGAAAGTAGGACGGGGACCTGGAAGTTGATCTGGTTGGGACCCGCATAGAAAAGAGGAGCCGCCACGCCGTTGACCGAAACCGAGGCGCCGCCCAATACCGGCGGCAGCGGAAACGTCCCGGCAATCCCAATCGAGGGCGCCAGCCCAGATCCGTACAGCGACGCAATCGAGCCGGGCGCCAGCGCCGCCGTATCCCCACTCGCCGCGTTGGCGACGGCGGTGGCGACGCCGGAGAGCAGGCCGTACACCGCCAGCGAGTCTTGCGTGCCCGCGTAGACCTTGCCGCTCACCACCGTGGGGACTGAGAATTTCACGGTTGCGCCCAGAGCGTCCCTGGTCTTGTTCTGGTTGCTGTTATACAACTCGGCGGCGAGATCGGAGGCGTCATAAGCGTGCAGCATGCCGGAAGCTTCCAGGATCCAGACAATGCCGTCCGCGGTGCCGTTTGCCGAGATGGTGGGGACGCAGCCGGGATAGTCGAACTGCGCTGCCGATTGCGATGCCGGGCTGGTGCCCATCCTCGCTCCGGTGATGGCAAACGCCTTCAGCCGGTCGCCCGCGCCGCAGAGGTAAATCGTGTTCTTGTAGTAGGCCGGATTGCCGAACAGTCCGCCAATCGCTCCAGGTATGGACTGCACGATCTGGCTGTCCGATCCCGCTTGCAGCTTACCCAGGTTGTCGCGATCCAGCAGGTAAATCCGCCCCTCCTTGCCCGCGCCCACCAGCAGGTGAGGATGCTGGCTCGACCCGGCCTCGTCCGGCAGCAGGGCCACTCCCGCCGAACCCACATCGAGATCGCTCTGGTTGAGGCTGGCGTAGTTGAAGGGAGCGAAATAGTCGGCCAGCGCCAGACCGCCGCTGGTGGAGAGCTTGAGGTAACTCTCGCCGGCGTCCGGCCCTTTGGACGCGGCGTCGAACGTGCCATTGCCGCCCACCACATAGATGTTACCCGCGGCGTCCACCGCCGGCGCGGCGCCGCCCGCCCAAAATGAAGCCTCATTCCCGTTGGGCGTGTTGTTGTAGACCGCGGTCTGGCTGAGCGTTTTCGCATCGTACGCAATCAGCCAGCCGTGATACTGGCCGATGTCGCAATGCGACGCCCATGCCGTATACACAATGCCGTTCCACAGCACCAGGCCGGCACGCTGTTTGTAGTCCTTGGCGCGGAACACCACCGTAGTCCCGCCCTCGCCGGTACCCGGAACCGATGCCTGGATCGCCACCGGACTTCCCGGTTTCTCCGCGCCGGTAGCCACATCCAAAGCGTGCAAGCGGTGTACGTACGCAACGACGGAACCGGTAGTCTCTTTCGTCATCGCCACGACGTAGATGGTCCCGCTCTCGGCATCGATCACCGGTGTGCTGGTGATCCCCAACTCGGGGACGATCTGGCCGCAACCGGTGTCCAGGTAAGGCACGCTGGTCACACCTGCGCCGGGTTTGAGGAAGCTGACCTGCCACAGCGGCGCGCTGTTGGCGCCCGAGCCGGCATCCGCGTCGAACGCGTACACCGAATCGTGCTCGGTAGCCACATAGACCACGTCGTGAATCCCTTTCTGCGGGATGGTCACGTTGGGAAGGTAGAGCGGCTGTCCGTAGACGTAACCGTCCACCGGCAGCGAGAATAGCTTGCCGAACTGATTCGCCGTGACGTTCGCCTTCGTGAGCACGCTTTCGTTAACGTTTGCTCCGGCGCGGGAAGTATCGTATTGATACGTGAGCACGCTCAGTTGGGCGGAAAGTGGAAGCGCGGCCAGGCAGACGCGCACGAAGTTTCGGAAGCGGAAAAGCCCCATGACGTACAGTCCCCCCTGCCTAATCGTAGCAGGGGGCCGTCGCCGAAGGAGTGGTCTTGAAGTGGCCGGCGTGTGTGAAGCGACACCGCCGAAAAATGCCGAATGGGTGGTGGCCAGGGACGGGATCGAACCGCCGACACGCGGATTTTCAGTCCGCTGCTCTACCAGCTGAGCTACCTGGCCGGGGAAACTTCAGTGTAGCAATCCCATCACACGCTGCGCAACGTTTCCAGCACCGCGCCGGTCTCCCGCTCCACGTCGGCGTGCAAACTGTTGCCGTGCGCGTCCATCGTCACGATCGCCGCGAAGCCTTTCACCCTAAAATGCCACATCGCTTCGGGGATCCCGAACTCGATCAAATTCACGCCCAGCACCTTCTCCACCGTCCGCGCGTAATACTGCGCCGCGCCGCCGATGGCGTTCAGGTATACCGCGCCGAACTCCTGGAGCGCATCCAGCGTCTTCTTGCCCATTCCACCCTTGCCGATCACCGCCCGCACGCCATACCGCTTGATCACGTCCGCCTGGTAGGGCTCTTCGCGGATGCTCGTCGTCGGTCCGGCCGCCTTCACCTTCCACTCGCCGCCTTCCTGCAGCATCACCGGGCCGCAATGGTAGAGCACCGCGCCGTTCAGGTCCACCGGCGGCGCGTTCTTCATCAGGTACGAGTGCACGTTGTCGCGCCCGGTGAACATCTCGCCGGAAATCAGCACCACGTCGCCCACCTTGAGCGCGCGCATCTGCGCTTCCGTCAGCGGCGGCGTCAGCACCACTTCACGGCCGGTAAGCGGGAAGCCCTCGCCCCGCGCCATCTTCTCCACCACCCGCTCCGGATCGCGGTACAGCCAGCTCGTGATTGCCCCGTTGGCCGCATCCAGACGCACGCCCAGCCGGCGGAACGCCCAGCAATCGTAAGCCACGCTCACGAAGAAACTCGCCGGCAGACGGTTCGCCGCCGCGATCTTGCAGCCGATCAGGCTGGCCTTCCCGCCGAAGCCCATCGCGCCCACACCCAGGCGGTTCGCCTCTTCCATGATCTCCGCCTCCAGCTTCGCCAGTTCCGGATTCGGATTCACGTCGTCGAGTGTGCGGAAAAGCTGCCCCTTCGCCAGATCGTACCCGTGCGCACGATCGCTGCCGATGCACACGCCCAGCGCGCCCGGCGCGCAACCCTGCCCCTGCGCCTGCCACACCGCGTGCAGTATGCACTTGCGGACCCCTTCCAGATTGCGGTCGGCGCGTCCCAGGTGGTCCAGAACGCACGGCACCGAATACTGGATGTTCTTGTTCTCGCAGCCGCCGCCCTTGAGGATCAGCTTCACCTCGATCTCGTCCTGCTCCCACTGCTCGAAGTGCACCACCGGCGTCTCTTCGCCCAGGTTGTTGCCGCTGTTCTTCCCGGTCAGTGAATCCACCGAATTGGGGCGAAGTTTGCCCAGCCGCGTCGCCTCCGCCACCGCTTGCCCGATCGCTTTCCGGATGCGAATCTGGTTCACCCCCACCGGCGTGTGCACGACGAACGTCGGCATCCCCGTGTCCTGGCAGATGGGCCCCTCGTCTTCCACCGCCATATCGACGTTGGAGAGGATGATATCGAGCGCCTGCGAGGATTGCGTCGCCGGCGTCTCCTGGCTGGCCGCGAGCGACATCGCCGCGCGCACATCGGGAGGAAGGTTGGTGGATGTCTGGGTAATCAGTTCCAACAGGCTGGTGGCAAGGAATTCCATATTAAGGCTCCGCACGTCTATTGTAAGTCAGTGGCGTAAGGCTCCGCCTCGCGCGTCTTTGGTGGGGCAGGCTTCAGCCTGCCAATCCGGGCGGAACTCGCGCTCTCCAGCGATTCCAAAAGCCGGCGGCTGGCCGTCGCCACCTCCCGCACACCACGGTCAAACGCGGCTTGATTGGCCTTGGACGGCTTGCGAGACCCGCTGATCTTGCGCACGAATTGCAGCGCCGCCGCGTTCAATTCCTCCGCCGTCACGCTCTGTCCTGCCCTGCGCAGAACCTTGATACTCCGGCACATCCTTCCCTCCCCGCAGCCTCAGTGGCTGCACAGACAGACGCGAGCGTCCGACGTGGCGAGCCGTCCCTCGATCCAAGCCCGCAAGGCGTCGTCGATCGGAGTCCCGGCGGCCGCCGGCGACACCAGCGCGCGAATCCCATGGGCCGCCAGCGATACCGCCGCACCCTGTCCGATGCCGCCGCAAATCACCGCGTCGCACCCCGCCAGCATTTCCACGAAGGTCGCGTGATTTCCGCAGGCTTCCGTCCCGCGCGCCCGCGTTACCCGCCCGCCCGGCACGCCGGAGTTTACTTCCACCACCACAAAGGCCGCCGAGCGCGCCAGATGATCGCAAACGGAAACACCGTCCGCGGTCGCAATCGCTATCCGAGTGACTTGCATGTAACCCCAGAGTAACCCATGGCGGGCGGCATAAGGCTCCGCCTTGTGCAAGTTTGGGGCAGGCTTCTGCCAAGGCGGGCTCAGCCCGCCCATCGGAGCTAAGCTTTTGCGCCGTCATTTCCCCCGCCGCACAATCGCCGCCCACAGTCCCAGCAGCGCCACCACCGACGTGAAGAAGACAATCCGCGCCACGCCGATTAACATACCATTAAGAGAGCCGTTCCCCGGCATCCGTCTGAAACCGGCACCGGAACCGATCCGTCGGAATATCGTGCGCTACCTTCTCCTCACTCTTGCGCTCCCCGCCATCCTGTCCGCCCAGGACCCGCTGGAGATCATCCGCCGCGCCACCGACCTCGACCGGCGCAACACGGAAATCTCGCGCAGCTACACCTTTCTGCAACGCCAGGAACAGCGCGACCTGGATTCCAGCGGCAAGCTGAAGAAAACCGAGAGCACTACCTTCGACGTGACCCTGCTGGAGGGGTCGCCCTACCGCCGCCTGGTGGCGCGCAACGACCAGCCGCTCTCCTCCAAAGACCAGCGCAAAGAGGAGGAGAAGCTCCAGAAGAGCATCGCCGACCGGCGCAAGGAAACCCCGGAGGAGCGCGAACGCCGGGTGGCCGACTGGGAGCGCAAACAGCAGAAACAGCGCGAGCCGCTCAAGGAACTGCCCGAGGCCTTTACCTTCAAACTCGCCGGCGAGGAGGCGCTCAACGGCGGCGAAGCCTTCGTGATCGAGGGCGTGCCCAAACCCGGATACCGTCCGAAAGGCGCCTCCACCTCGTTCTTTCCCAAGGTCAAACTGCGTTTATGGATCGAGAAGAAGGATTATCAGTGGGTCAAGATCGACATCGAATCCCTCGACACCATCTCCTTCGGCGGCTTTCTGATCCGCCTCGCCAAGGGCAGCCACGTCACCATCGAAACCGCTCGCATCAATAACGAAGTCTGGCTGCCCAAGCGGGCTGCCATCCAGGGTTCCGTGCGCCTCGCCCTGGTCAAGGTGATGCGCGGCGAGATCGTCTTCACGTTCAGCGACTACAAGAAATTTCAGACCGATTCGCGCATCCTGACTCAGTAGCGGCCCGGCCCGCGCACCACGATATCCAGCCGCTTGCGGCCCGCGTCCCAGTTCAGCAGAGCCACCCGCCTGGTCTCGATCAGCGCCGCCGCGTCCGCCGCGCCGACGTACTTTACGGTGAGATCGTCGCGCTCATAGAAGTACTTGAGCGCGCCTTCGACTCCAAACTGATCGAATCCGGCGGGAGTGCCGGAGAACACGAATCCATCCACCTTCTCATTGCCCGCGGCAAATCGGCGGACCCCGCTCATCCACGTGCGCACTTCGTCGTCGTTGGCCAGCGTTTCGCGCCGCCGCAGGCGCAACTCGTGAATATCCATGGCGAGCCACAACGCCAGAAACAATCCCAGCGCCGCTTGTGGGGCGGACCCCCTGGTCCGCGGCCGACGCCCCCGTCGGCCTGCCTGGTCCGCCCCATCCGCCTCCGCCAGTCCCGTCATGGCGATCGCCAGGCCCGCAAACGGCAGGTAGCAATACGCGCTGAACATCCGCCCCGGCAGGAACAGCAAGGGGAAGGAGAATAGTCCCATCGCCGCCAGTCCGAACCACGTGCGGCGGTTGCGCCCCAGCAACGCGAACGCCGGGAGCACGAAACCCAGATACGGAATCAGAAAAACGCGTCCGGCATAAAACACGCTGGTACTGGCCAGGGCAGCGGCCGTGAAGCGGAAAGTGTAGTCGTTATCCCGATTGGGATTGCCCAGAATCCCCTGCACGCCGAAGGAAAGCGAGGTCAGAAAGAACGGCACCAGCGGCTTCCAGCGCCGTTTGCCGAACCAGATCTCGAACGCCACCAGCACCACCGGCAGCATCACCGCCAGTTCCTTCGATTTGTAGGCCAGCCAGAACGCCGCGAAGCTCAGTACCCAGCGCTCCCCGGCGTACCACCACACGCTCAGCAGGCAGAAGGTGGCGCAGAGCACATCGAAGACGTACATCGGCTTCCAGAAATTGTCGAACAGCGCCATGTGCAGTCCGAAGAACAGGCATGCCGCGGCGGCCGCAAACGGCAAGGC
>JADGNS010000235.1 GCA_017883355.1 Candidatus Solibacter sp. | reverse complement strand
GAACGACTCCTGTCCGATGAAGCTGATGATCTACGGATGCGTGATCCGCAGCAACGATAAGGGCGCCGCGGTAGCGATTGAACGCTACGAGTTCCGCACTCAAGGTTCGCGCAACTTCCAAAATGCGGTCGCGACGACTGCCGAACTGCGCATGGTTTAGCAGCACTCAACAGCCGTGGCCGTGCCCCGCTCCTCCAACGGTGGCCGGCCACTTTTTTTGTGGCCTAATTAAAGCGCGCGGAGCATGCGGGCGGGGAGGGTGACAATCGCCCAGACCAGCCCGAGGGCGCCTTCCACGGCGATTCCCACCACCCGGAACGGCAGCAGCAACAGCCACACCAGCGGGTAGATCACCAGGGCCACCAGGGCCAGCGGCCAGCACAGCACCAGCAGAATACACCACAACAGGAACTTCATTCCGGGCCTCCTCGCGAGAGTCAGGGGTCCACTTGCCCCTTTCTCCCCATACGCAGAAAAGCGGGCAAATGTTCGAGTCTGCTACCATAAAAATCTTACCTGATGCTGCGATTTGAGACGGCTGGAGAGTCCCACGGCGAATGCCTGGTGGCTACGATCAACGGGCTCCCCGCCGGAATACCAATATCACTGGAAGCCGTCAACCGGGAACTGTGGCGCCGCCAACAGGGCTACGGGCGCGGGGGACGGATGAAGATCGAAACCGACCGGGCGGAGATCGTGGCCGGCGTGCGCCATTCCCATACCATCGGGTCGCCGGTGGCGATTCTGATCCAAAACCAGGACCGGCGGAATTGGACCGAAGCCCTGCCGGTGGAAGATAACGAGGGCGGCGAGAACCAGCGCAAGCCAGTGACGCGTCCGCGGCCGGGGCACGCCGACCTGGCGGGCGCCATCAAGTACAATTTTCACGACGCCCGCTACATCCTGGAGCGCGCCAGCGCCCGCGAGACCGCCGCCCGCGTGGCGGTCGGGGCGATGGCCAAGGCGCTGCTCGGCCAATTCGGCATCCAGGTGTTGAGCCACGCGATTGCCGTGGGACCGGTCCGGCTGGAGCGCGCCGCCGAGTGGGACGAATTGGTGGAACTGAGCCGGCGCGACGAGATCCTGCTGGGCTGTGTGGATGCGGCCACGGAGCTGCGCATGAAGGAAGTGGTGGATCTGGCATACCGTACCGGCGATACCGTGGGCGGAGTGTTTGAGGTAGTGGCGCGCGGGGTTCCGGTGGGACTCGGTTCGCACGTGACCTGGGATGGGCGGCTGGACGGGCGGTTGGCGCAGGCCATCGTCTCGATGCAGGCCGTGAAGGGTGTGGAGATAGGGTTTGCGGCCGAGGGTGCGGCCAGCATGGGTTCCAAGGTGCAGGACACCATCCATTACGACCGCCAGGAGCGGCGCTTCACGCGCGGCGCCAATCGCGCCGGGGGACTGGAGGGCGGTATGACCAACGGGCAGGATCTGTTGGTCCGCGGCATGCTGAAACCTATTTCAACGCTGCGGCGGCCCCTGGAATCGGTGGATCTGGTGACGCGGGAACCAGCTCCCGCGGCCTACGAGCGGAGCGATGTCTGCGTGGTCCCGGCGGCGGGTGTGATTGGCGAAGCTATGGTGGCGATTGTTTTGGCGCAGGCGTTTCTGGAGAAGTTCGGCGGCGATTCGCTGACCGAAACGCGCCGCAATTTCGACGGTTATCGGGAACAGGTGAGAAACTACTGAGGTTTTTGCCGGAAAGAGCTATGGTTTATCCCATTGTGAAACTTGGCGACCCCGTACTGGAACGCGAGGCCGCCGAAGTGACTGAATTCGACACGCCGGAACTGCACAAGTTCCTGGACGATATGTTCGAATCGATGTATGCCGCCAAAGGAGTGGGCCTGGCGGCGCCACAGATCGGCGTCTCGCGGAAGATCGCCGTCATCGATGTCTCTAACGGCGAGAAACCGGAAGACAAGCTGGTGCTCATCAACCCCACCATCTTGAAGGTGGATGGCAAGCAGGAAGGCGAAGAGGGCTGTCTGAGTATTCCGGGATTCCGCGAGCAGGTGCGGCGCGGCCGCAGCGTGACCATACGGTCGCAGAATGTGCGCGGGGAAGTATTCGAGCAGACCGGGGAAGATCTGCTGGCGCGGGCGTTTCTGCACGAGACCGATCACCTTTACGGGAGGCTGTACATCAACCACATCAGCGCCCTCAAGCGCGACCTGATGAAGCGCAAGATCAAGAAGATGCAGCGCGCCGGGGACTGGAGCTAGGGGTGGGGCAGCCAATCGTGGCTGCGGACCCGCTTTCCAGCGGGTCCGGCCGCCTGAAAGGCGGCTGCAGGCAAGATTGCCTGCCCCACATGGGGAGGTAGGCACAGATGCGCCTGATATTCCTGGGTACTCCGGCGTTCGCCGTCCCCACGCTGGAGGCAATCGTCCGGGCGGGGCACGAGGTGGCGGCGGTACTGACGCAGCCCGACCGGCCGCGCGGACGGGGGCAGAACGCGGCGGCTTCTCCCGTGAAAGAAGCGGCGCTGAAACTCGGACTGACGGTTTACCAGCCGGAGCGTGTGCGGCGTTCCGAAGCCGTGGAGTATCTGCGCGGGATCGCGAGCGATGCCATGGTGGTGGTGGGCTACGGGCAGATCATTCCGCAGGTGGTGATCGACCTGGCTCCGCTCGGTATCATTAATGTACACGCCTCGCTGTTGCCGAAGTATCGCGGCGCCGGACCAATTCAATGGGCGATTGTGCGCGGGGAGACGCGCACCGGCGTGACCACGATGCGGATCAATGCGGGGCTGGACACCGGCGATATGCTGCTCAAAGCGGAGACCGAAATTGGCCCCGAGGAGAATGCCGTCGAACTGGGGGACCGCCTGGCGGTGATGGGGGCGCGGCTGCTGGTGGAGACGCTGGAAGGACTGCGGACGGGCCGGATCGTGCCCGAAAAACAGGATGACGCGCAAGCTACCCTGGCGCCCCTTCTGAAAAAAGAAGATGGCGCGGTCGATTGGGCCGGGCCGGCGTTGGCCATCCACAATCGCGTGCGCGGCTTGCAGCCCTGGCCGGGCGCGCAGACCAGCTTTCGCGGGGCCCCGCTTCATGTGTGGAAAACCAGGTGTGGTGGAGCGGCGCACGGGGTAGGGAAGTCGCCCGGGCGGTTTCTCAGCCTGAAACCCCCGGTGGTGGCGTGCGGCGAGGGAAGCCTGGAACTTCTCGAAGTGCAACTCGAAGGCCGCAAGCGGATTTCGGCTGCCGATTTCGCCAACGGGCAGCGGTTGACGGACAATGACATGTTAGGAGAGGCACTCCATTGAAACTTCCGCTGGGGTACGCATACGCCGCTACCTACGCAGGGATCAGGCAAATCGAAAAGGACGATCTGGCGCTCATCGTCAGCGGGATGCCGGCCCATGCCGCCGCCGTTTTCACGCAGAACCGCGTGCAGGCCGCGCCGGTGCGTCTGGGCCTGCGTCATCTGAAGGCATCCAAGGGACTGGTGGGCGCGGTGGTGATCAATGCCGGCAACGCCAATTGCGCCACCCGGACCGGGGACGCGGTGGCGCTGGCCACGTGCAAGGCAGCGGCCAGACTGTTGAAACTGCCGGTGACTCAAGTGCTGCCTTCCTCCACCGGCGTGATCGGCGTGGAACTCGACCCGCGCAAGATCGTCGATGCGCTGCCGCGCCTGGTCGGCGGACTCAGTGCGGAGGGTTTCGACCGCGTGGCGCACGCCATCCTGACGACGGATCTGGTGCCGAAGACGGCCTTCGCCGAAGCCAGGCTGCGGCGCGGCGCGGTGCGCGTGGCGGGCATGACAAAAGGCAGCGGCATGATCCAGCCGATGATGGCCACCACGCTGGGTTTCGTGATGACCGACGCGCTGCTGCCGCCGGCGCAACTGCGCGCCATGCTGAAGCGCGGTGTGGAGCGCAGCTACAACCGCATCTCCGTGGACGGGGACACTTCGACCAACGATACGCTGCTGCTGCTGGCCAACGGCGCATCGGGCGTGCGGCCTCTTGCCACGGAACTGGCGATGCTGGAGGCGGCGATTACGGATGTCATGGAGTCGCTGGCGCAACAGATCGCGCGCGATGGCGAAGGGGCCAGGAAGTTTGTCACCATCGTGGTCACCGGCACTCGGGATAGTGAAGGCGCCGCGCGGATCGCGCGCTCGATCGCCAATTCACCGCTGGTGAAGACGGCGATCGCCGGTTCGGACCCCAACTGGGGCCGCATACTCTCCGCCGCCGGGAATGCGGGGATCGACTTCGATCCGTCGAAAACCGACATTCACATGCAGGGTGTGGCGGTGTGCCGGGGCGGCCTCGCGGCGCCGTTCTCCGAGCCGGAACTGAAGACGAAACTGGACGCCGCGGATTGCGAAATCCGGCTGACCATCAGAGGGAAGGGAAAAGGCGAAGCGCGCTTTTGGACCTGCGACCTTACGGAAGGGTACATCCGGATCAACGCCAGCTACCGGACCTGACATGATGCGCCGCAAGCTACTGCTGCTTCCGTTGGCCGTTTGCTGCCGCGCGGCCGATCCGGCGCGGGAGGTGCTGGATCTGATTGCCGATGCGGCGGCTTCGCTGAGTGCGGGCAACGCCGCCGGCTTCCTGAAGGCCTTCGACCCCGCCATGGCGGGTTACGCGAAACTGCGCGAGAACGTAACGGGGCTGATCGCGCAGGGCGACGTGCAATCGCTGATCGACCCTTTGGAGGACGAGGGAGACGACCGCCGGCGGTTAGAGCAGTTCCACTGGACGCTGCGAATTTTGCGCGGGCAGCAGGCCACGAGTTCCGCACGCCGCGAGCAGGTAGTGAAGTGCCGGGTGGAGAAGCAGGGCGGCAAGTGGCGGATTGTGGAGTTGGAGCCGATCGGGTTTTTCGCGCCAGGATCCTAAGCAGAGTAGGGAGCGGCCTCGCACCCGAGTCCGATCAGGGAATGGAGATTTCGCGGATCAGGGCGAAGGCCGCGTTGCGTTGCCTGATGGGAAGCTGAAAGTTCTTCCGGCCGGAAGCCGGGAGTTTTTCCAGGGTCGCTTCCACCGCACCGACTTGAGACCCTAAGTTACCGGTCAGGTCGATGACCAGTTTGACGACCGCGATCTCGCGCGCGCTGGTGTTCAGCACGGTGCCAACCACCTGGGAGCCGTCCACGCGGATTTCCAGCACCTGCACCTCGGAGGCCGGCGCGAGCTGGATGTCTTTGGGGATTTGCATCTTGGCTGCGATCTCGGCGGCGGTGATCGCCTTGACGGGTTTGGCTTCTTGATCGGGATTGAAGGATCTCAAGGTGTATCCGACGGCGACAGCCAATATCAAGCAGGGTATGGCGACCAAGATCCAGGGTGTGAGCTTCTGGGTCAGGGTCCGGTTCGTGAGATACAGCGGGTCGTTGGGTGCGGGACCGCCGGAGAGGAGGCGCTCGATTGGGCCGCGCAATGGCCCAAGCCACTGGAGCCGAGGCTTGGATGCCGTCTGCCCGCCAGGCTTCATGCCTGCAAACACAATCGATTCGAGGAATTCCCGGATTCGTTTCATGATAGTGCCGCCGAACGGGCTATCCATTGGCCAGTATAGCGTGCGTCGGCGAGTCGCGGGCTAATGGCGCGCTCCCCGGGGTTCGGCGAGCAGCGTCTCCAGGGTGCGAAGATTGCCGGGGCGGCCCATGACGATCAGGTAGTCGCCTCCCTGAACCGCCGTATCGGCGGGAGGGTTGAATACCATCTCGCCACTCTCCTTGCGAATCGCCATCACGATCACGCCCACCTCTTTGCGCAGTTGCATCTCCCTGATGGTCTTGGCGACCATCTCGCTGGTGGCGGCGACGCGCACCTGTTCGATCGCGATATCCTCTCCGACGTCTTTGGTGGTGAAGTCGAGGAATTGGACGACGTGGGGCCGCAACAGGGATTGTGCGAGGCGATGGCCGGTCATGGCGTAGGGAGCGAACACGGCGTCGGCGCCGGCGCGCCGCATCTTGGCTTCGGCGCCTTCCTCGGCGGCGCGCGTGGCGACGTAGATCCCCGGATTGAGCCCCTTGGCGGAGAGCAGGACGAAGAGGTTGTCGGCGTCGGTGGCGAGCGCGGCCACCAGGCCACGAGCGCGCTCGATGCCCACGAGGCGCAGGGTTTCATCCTGGGTGGAATCGGCGGCCACGGCCAGCATGCCGGCCAGCATGGCGTGTTCGGCGCGGTCCGGGTTGTTGTCCACCACGACGAAGGGCACGCCGGCGTGGCGCAGTTCGCTGGCGGCGCCGCGGCCGACGCGTCCGAATCCGCAGATGATGTAGTGATCTTTCAGGTTGTCGATCATGCGTTTGTTCCGCCGCTTGCCAATGGCGTCGCCGAACTCCAGTTCGATGATGGTCTGGGTCATGGCGCCGATGGCGATGAAGATGGTGGTGACTCCGAACACGATCAGGAAGGAATTGAAGATGCGTCCGGCGTGGGAGAGCGGATGAATTTCGCCGTATCCCACCGTGGTCATGGTGGTCAGCGACATGTAGAATGCATCGAAGGGGGGGTACCCGTCAATGACGGTGAAGCCTACCGTCCCGATGGTGAGCGTGGTGACGATCGCCCCCATAATCAGGACGAAGCGCCGCGTGAGCCGGTTCATGGTGACGTCTGGATCAAGTATAGCGGGCGGGCCTCAAAAGTGTGAACGCGCCCGAGCGGGTCTGTTAAACTGGGAGAGACCCGTCACGCGATTCATCCCTTTTGGGGGCCGGTAGCTCAGTTGGTAGAGCATGTGACTTTTAATCACAGGGTCGCGGGTTCGAGTCCCGCCCGGCTCACCACAACAAGTATATCAAAACAAACGACTTATCGGAAAGTCGGATTCCACGTACTCAATATGTACCCTTCGTTTGGTACGATGGGGAGAATGCTGACGATTTACAGGCGTCACCTGACCAGTGGGTTCGGCCCAGAAAAGGACAAGCCGTGCCCCCATCTCTCGAAGGGTCGGCAGTACCGACGATGCTCGTGTCCGATCTGGGTCCAGGGCACCGTCGCAGGCGATCCAGTCCGCAAGAGTCTGGATCTGACGAACTGGGAGCGGGCTACCGAAGTCGTGCGCGACATGGAGGTCGCCGGCACCGTCGACGAACCGAAGGACGACCGTATCACGGTCACCGACGCCATCACGAGGTTCACGGCGGATGGCGTCGGTGACCGTGATACG
>JADGNS010000234.1 GCA_017883355.1 Candidatus Solibacter sp. | reverse complement strand
GTAACCAGGGACATCTCATCGCTGAGTTCCGGATGGCTGCCGTAGAGTTCGCGGGCGACGTGCGAGATGGCCTGGTCCAAACCCAAGCCGGCCTCGATGGAGACTACGAGAAGATCGAGTGCGTCGGGGAGGGAGAGGCGGAGCACTTCCTGGCGCTTGGCAACCTTCTTTTCCAGGAAGAAGCGGGGCAGAATCCAGCCGGCGCCGATACCGGAAGCCATGAGACCGAGTTTCATGACTGGATTGGGCGGCATCCTGGCCTCGAGCATGATACACAAGACCAGCATCACCAGAGTGCACACGATGCGCAGGCCGTAGAAGACGGCCAGGGCGTTCTCGGAGCGAAAGCCGGCACGCATCAGGTCGACCTTGAGGTTGGCGACCTCGGCATCCGAAGAGGGTACGCGCGAGCCGATCCCGTGGAGGAACGTCACGAGCGTGCTGCCTTCGACGTCGCCAGTGGCATTCATGAGGCTCTTGGAGTCGTTGGTGATGACCGGACTGCCCAACTGGCGCATGAACTTGCCGGGTTTATAGATGAGACGGTAGCCCACCCAACTGAGGATGAGCATCAGCATGAGGAAGGCACAGATGGCGAATAGAGCCGGATGATGCATATCAGACCTTTATGTTGATGATCTTCTTGATGAAGAAATTGCCCAGGACCTGCGCGACGATGGCGCCGCCAATGAGATATTTGCCATCGGGATCTTCGGCCATTCCCTGCAAGTAGCCGGGTGCGACAAAGAGCAGGGCGAGCATGGTGCAGATCGGCATGAGGGTGAGGATGGTGGCGGTGAGGCGCCCGTGGGCGCTGGCCGCCTGAACTTGCCCCTTGAGCCGGAAACGTTCGCGAATGATGTAGGCGAGGCGCGAAAGGATCTCGCTGAGGTTACCGCCCGTCTGCTTCTGCAGGAGCACCGACGAGGTAAAGAAGCGGACGTCGAGGAGCGGAACGCGCGTGGAGAAATTGCGCAGGGCGATATCGATGGGCGCCCCCAGGTTCTGCTCGTTGAAGAGGGCGCGGAACTCCTGCCCGAGCGGATCGGCCATCTCCTCGCCCAGCATTTCCAAGCTGATGGAGAAGGTGTGGCCGGCGCGCATGGAACGGGCCAGGAAGTCCAGCGATTCGGGGAATTGCTCTTCCAGGGTGCTGAGCCTCTTCTTGCGCTTGGCGCGCACCACCAGATACGGCATCGAGCCGAATAACAGACCCAGGGCGATGGCGGTGGCGGCGGCATTGAACAGGAAGGGCATCATGATGCCCAGACCGATGCCGGGGATCATCAACAGCGCCATAGCGGTCATCAGACGATTGGCGGACCAACTCAAGCCGGCCTGCTGGATCTGTTCGGCCGCGAACTTGGAGAACTGCATGGTGGAGAGCAGGCGTTTGAGGCCCGAGGGCTTCTCGGTTTCAATCTCCTTGAGCAGGTTGCTGACACTGGTGACGCTCTCGCCGGAGGCCGTATGGAGCATCTCGACGACCTGGTTCTTTCGCCGGGCGTCGAAAAACCGCAGCCCCACGCTGACTGCGAGCAGCGAGAGGGCAAACACGACGACGAAAGAGACCACGACGCTTAAAGGCATTAGTTAATCTCCACAACGGTTTGAAACATCTGCGTGGGGAGGACGATGCCACACTGCTTGAGGCGCTCGTAAAACTTGGGGCGAATGCCGGTGGCGCGGAAGCGGCCCCTGACTTTGCCGGCCTCGGTGAGGCCGGTCTTCTCAAACAGGAAGATATCCTGCAGGGTGATGACGTCCTGCTCCATACCGATGACTTCGGTGATATGGGTGATGCGGCGGGCACCGTCGCTGAAACGCGAGGTTTGGACGAACAGATCCACGGCGCTAGAGATCTGCTGGCGGACGGAGCGGATCCCCATGTTGGCGTTGGCCATGCCGACCATCACCTCCAGGCGTCCGAGACCGTCGCGCGGGGTGTTGGCGTGGATGGTAGTGAGCGATCCATCGTGGCCCGTGTTCATGGCCTGCAACATATCCAGGGCTTCTTCGGAACGGACTTCACCGACGATGATGCGGTCGGGCCGCATACGGAGGGCGTTGATGACCAGTTGGCGGATGTGGATGGCGCCGGTGCCTTCGACGTTGGCCGGCCGGGTCTCCATGCGCGCCACATGGGTCTGCTGGAGGCGAAGTTCGGCGGCATCCTCGATGGTGACGATGCGTTCGTCTTCGGGGATGTAGGAGGAGAGGGCGTTGAGCAGGGTGGTCTTACCGGAACCGGTACCGCCGCAGATGAGGATGTTGAGGCGGGCTTTGACGCAGCCCTTCAAGAGTTCGAGCATGCCCTCGGTGAGGGCCAGCTTGGCCACCAGGTCCTCGCCTTTGAGGGCATGGCGGCCGAAACGGCGGATGGAGAGCAGGGGGCCATCGACGGCGACGGGCGGAATGGCGGCGTTGACGCGGGAACCATCGGGCAGGCGGGCGTCCACCAGGGGGGACGATTCGTCGACGCGCCGGCCGACGCGGGAGACTACTTTTTCGATGATGCGCAGGAGGTGCGCGTCGTCCTTGAATTCCACCGGAGTGCGGTAGAGTTTGCCGCCGCGTTCCACGTAGACGAGGTGGGGCGTGGTGACCAAAATGTCGCTGATGGTGGGGTCTTGGAGCAGGGGTTCGAGGGGGCCGAGGCCAAAGACCTCGTCGAGAATTTCCTCGATGACGCGGTCCTTCTCCACCAGGCTGAGAGGGGTCTTCTCTTCCTCCACCAGTTTGGCGACGGCGGCGCGGATTTCGGCGCGCACGCGTTCGCCGGCCATGGAAGACAGCGCTTCCAGATTGATGCGGTCCAGCAGCTTGCGGTGCAGGGTGAACTTCAACTCCTGGTATTCGGGAGTGGAGCCCTCTTTGGTGAAGAGGCGATTTACCCAGCCGGTCTCGCGGCTTTCGCCGGACCTGGCCCCGGAATCAAACGTAGATGCCATTGTAGTTTGCCTTTTATCCGAACCATTTGCGAGGCTTGTCTTTGACGACCGACTTGTCCTCTTCGAGATTCGCCAACTTGAGGGCGAGCTTGGAAATCTGCTTGGCCAGCTCGGAACCGCGCGAGAGCATGCGGCCCTCAGCGTAGGTTTCGTATAACTCGGGATAGTCGTTGGGCACGGTGCAGAAGATGGGAGTGCCGAGCATCTTTTCGAGTTCGCCGGGGGTGATATCGAGCCGCTTCGGGGCGCGGTTGAGAATGAGCTTGATGCGGTTCTTGCCATAACCGCTGTCAATCAGGGTCTGGATGATCTGCTTGGATTGGTGCAGGGCGGGAACTTCCAGGGTGGTGACCAGGCAAGCTTCATCGATTTCTTCGAGCGCGGCCATTCCCATGTGGGTGAGGCTGCGGCCGAGATCGACGAGGGTCCAATCGTAGTGCGGGCGGGCGAAGCTGAGGACCTGGCGGATCTGCTCGTCCTTGGGCTGCATTTTGGAGGCCAGGGCCAGCGGAGAGGAGACGATCTCTACGCCGGGAATGCCGTTAGAGACGAGCGCTTTCCAGTAATGAATGTCCAGCCGGTGGAGGTTGCTGACGGCGTCCAAAATGGAGTAGACCGACTTGGTTTTGGTGATGAACGCGACCATGCCGGCGTCGAGATCGAGATCGGCGAGGAGGACTCTCTGATTCATGCGGCCGAGCTCGGCGGCGACGTGGCAGACGAGCGTGGTGGCGCCGCAGCCGCCCTTGGCGGACATGAAGCCGAGGGATTTGCCCCCGCCTTTGGCGCCCTCGCGCCGCCGGCTGCGCTCGAGGCTGCGGCGTTCGAGGGACTTTTTGAGCGGCTCCTGCAACGGCGGGTAGAGATATTCGTTGATGCCGGCGCGGAGGGAGGAGAGGATGGCATCGGCCTCCGCGGTGGTATTGAGCGCAATGATCATGGGGTCGCCGGCGGCGGCTTTGATGGAGGCGACCAGACCTTCGAGAGGTTCTTTCCAACCGCTGATATCGACCAGCACGACGTCCGGACGCATGCGCTCGAGGCGGTCCAGAAAATTGCTGACATCGCCCACGTCCTGGTGTTCGACGATGATGCGGAACGGAAGGTCGGCCAGGGTGGCCTGAGCCTGATCCCAGAGTTCCCGATTTTCGATTGCCAGTCCGATGGTCAATGGATACATGTGGATTCTCCCGGCCGCCCGTTCACTTAGCGGGGCCTCCGGTGGTGGGGGCGAGGCCCGGGTTCACGGATGGCAGCGCGGGCGTCGCCGGTACGATGAGGAACTGCGGGTTGGCGGGCGGAGCCGCCTGGCCTTCTTTGCGCTGCTGGATTAACTGCTCGATCGGTATGGAATCCACCGGCGGCTTCACCGGCACGGGGCCGGTCTTGTCGATGCCCGGCTGGTGCATCTCGAAGTCGCTATTTTTAGTCATGAAGGGGAGGGGCATGTTGAGCGCGGGCACGGGCTGTCCGGCGGGAAGCGGACGCACCAATTCGGGGGTGACAATGACCAGCAGTTCGGAATTGTTGCGCTTGATGCTGCGGCTGGTGAACAGCTTGCCGAGCAGCGGGATATTGGCCAAGCCGGGGATTTTGCTGATGGTCTCGGTGAGCCGGTTGTCCAACAGGCCGGCGATGACGAAGCTCTGTCCGCTGTCGAGTTCGACTTCGGTCTGGATGCGGCGGGTGCTCATGGCGGGGATGGTAGTGCCCGAGAAGATGACGGCGTTGCCGAAGTCGAGCGCACTGACTTCCGGGGCAACCTGGAGTTGGATGGTGCCCCGGGGGGTGATGCGGGGCAAGAATTTGATGCGGATACCGAACTCGCGGAAGGCGATGGTGACGGTGTTGCCGCCGAGGCCCGGCTGCACCATGGGGAATGGGAACTCGCCACCGGAGAGGAAGCTGGCCTCCTTGCCGTTGATGGCCAGAAGGTTTGGCTCGGCCAGGGTTTCGAGCAGGTTCCTGCCTTCCAGGGCCTTGATGGATGCGCCCAGATTCAGGTCTTTGCGGAACAACAGGACGTTGAGCATGTCGGAGAGGCTGACGGTCCCGGAGGTGGAGACGCTGGGACCGGCGAATTGTCCGGTTCCGATGGCGGTGGATTGGTTGAAAGCTCCCGAGGCGAAACTAACGCCCAATTCGGTGCTGGCGGTGCGGTCCACATTACAAAAGCGCACTTTGAGCAGGATCTGCTCCTCGACGGGAGGAACCTCGACGCGCAGCAGGTTGACGGCTTTGCCGAGCGAAGCGGTAATGGACATGACGCGATCGGCGGCCAGAACATCTTTCACAGTGCCGCGCACAAAGGCGGTATCGTTTTCGAAGGTGACGTTGATCTCTTCGTTGGGGAAATCGCGCGCCAGTTGCTGGCGGACGACATCGAGGCGGAGGGGGCTCGAGCGCACGGTGAGATCGTAGAGGATGCGGTTGCCGCCTTCCTGCCAGACGATGAGCGAGGTCTCGCCGGCGGCTTTGCCGTTGATGAGGACTTCCTTGGGGTTGACGGCGACGGCTTCGATGAGCGCGCCATCGGCGACGGAGACGCGCTGGATCTTCATGGGGCTATCGATGATGAGGCTCTTGCCGACGGTGACGACGAGTTTGCCGGGCAGGGCGGTGGAAGGGGGTTCCTGGACCTTGGGGTTCTCATCGCCGGCGCGGCCAGCCGGGACGTAGCAGAGCGATAGGGACGCTATCAGGAGACTTACGATGCGAAATCGTGACACTTATTTGACCTCCGGAGTTCCGCCGAATTTTTTTTCTGTTTTGGTGCTGCCGGAGATGATCTCCATGACGAAGGGGATCTCCTTGGGCGGGGCGGGGGGCGCCACGACGCGCACCGGGACAGGAGCCGCCGCTGCGCGCTGGTTGCGGGGGCGCGAGGAAAGATCGGGTGGTGGCGGCATTCTTCCATTGTTGAAAAGGTGCGAGAGGGCGGTCCCGGGAGTCTTGGCGATCTCGTGGTCCAGGGGATTGCGGAGCACGAGTTGAATCGAGGTCTGGCTGGCGGCCAGGCTGAGTTGCTCGGCCTGGGTAGGGGTGACCAGCATGTTGACCACCTGCACCATAACGGGTTTGCCTTCCGCGTCCTTTTTGAAATCCTGGCCGGCGGAGAGGACTTCGATATTCTGCAGCAAGGTTTGGGTGAGAGTACCTTGACTATTGGCGCCGCCGGGGGCGTTGCCGGAGATCAGGATATCGACGTGCATGCCGGGGACGACGAAGCCGGCGACGCCGACCACCTCATTGACGCGGACGGCCACGGCGCGCCAGCCCGGGGGAATCATGGCGGCCATGCCACCGCCGGCGCCCTTGGGGGCGAGGCGGGATTCGATGATGGGCTCCTTGTCAAAGATGGCGGTGATGACACCGCGGCCGAGAATCTTGTTGAGGTCGGTGGTGGCGCCCTGGGGGATGGCGCCGGGCCACTCGGCGACCTTGACGTCACCTTCTTTCAAGACGGTGCCGACTTCGAGATCCTTGGTAGCGAGCGCAACTTGCGCCATCGCGGGAGCGGCGGTGGTGGTGGCCGGCCGGTTGATGAGCACGCGATACAGCACCAGGCTGGCGCCCGCCGCAACAAGAAACGCGAAAGTTAAAACGCCTACGAATCTTTTATTCATGAGGATCCCTGCTTCGCCCGACTCGGTCGACCGGCGCCTTGCCGGAAAGAGTTGTTTACGGCCGTCCTTGAGGAGGAACTCGCCGCAACGCGCCTCCGAATGAGGGACACGTTATGTACGCGTTGCGGAATTACCAGTTCCAAAGCTGCTGTTCCCCGGGGCATGCCGGCGACGACCGCAACCATGCCGGCATGCCCCGAGAAAGCACTAGCTGGCGGAAGTGTTGGCCGCCGTGAGTTGGCTGTTGGTGGAGGTCCAAATGCCCTTGATGCTGCCGCCGGCGCCCAGGAAAAGGGCGGCCGAAGCCAACGCCACAAAGGCCATGAGCAGTGTATATTCGATGAGATCCTGGCCTTGTTCATCGTTCCAGAGATTGCGCAAAAACGTCATAAGTGTTCGCTCCTAAGATTTGGGTTTGGTTTCTGTGATCGCGGGATCACCTGTCAATGTTTTCGTGACCTCGCGATCACGGCCATCTCCGCGGCCCCGGTGGGCAGCGGATACTTGGACACCCGGGGTCCGCGAATCGGACCGGAAGACCAGCGCGATGCCGTCGTCATAGACGACGCGCCAGCGGCTGGATTCTTTGAG
>JADGNS010000233.1 GCA_017883355.1 Candidatus Solibacter sp. | reverse complement strand
GTCAGCAACTCCTTCGCCAGGGCGTCCTCCTTGACACGGCCATGCTCGATCATTACCGTCGGCTCGCCTTCCAGAATCTCGTCCAGACGGCGGTGTCTGAACAGGAAGCGCACCACCAGGTAGTTGAGCGCCAGCAGGGCGAATGCGCCGATCAGCCCACCGGACAGCGAGTTGTCGTTGCCGATGATGGCGTTCTGCACCGTGTTGGAAAGCGACAGCAGCACCACCAGGTCAAATGGATTGAGTTGTGCCAGTTCGCGCTTGCCGAACACCCTCAGCGCCACCACCAGGAAAACGTACACCAGCGCCGGGCGCAGGATCTTCTCGGCGATCGGCGCGCCCACCACGAAAATATCGCCCCACATCTTCGACGAAGCCAGCCATTCAGGCATTGCGTGCCCTCCTCAAAATCTAAGCCACCCCATTATTATCCAGGTTTTGCTAAAACAGAATAGGGGCTTGGTGTTTTTGGGGGACGGGAGGCCTTGGCATGGGGCGCAAATCCTGTGGAAAAACTGATGACGGTTGTGCATACGGCGCGCCATCTGCTCATTGCAGGCGCGTTGACCTTCCCACAGACATTATCGCGTCTGGCGTTTTATGCTTTGAGTCTCTCCTCGTCTCCCGGCTACGCTTAGTGATTCACGATGTCCGCGCATAACGCCATTGAAAAAGGTTTACCCACGAATGTCGACGCCGAGCGCTTCGTGCTCGGCTCCATTCTGCTGGACGACACTTTCTACGTACAGGCGGCCGGCACGCTCGAAGGTAACGATTTCAGCTTGGAGAAACACCGCCGCATCTTCAGGCGCATGGGCGACGTCTACGAGCGCGGCGAGAAGATCGACCGCATCACCGTCGCCAATGAGTTGATGAAGTTCGGTGAGCTGGAATCCTGCGATGGCTTGAGCTACCTGGTTTCCCTGGACGACGGCCTTCCCCAGATTCCAAACGTCGACTCCTACATCCGGCTCGTGAAAGACAAGGCCATCCTGCGCAGCATCGTCTTCGCTTCCGAGCACATGAGGAATCGGGCCATGATGGCCGAGGAATCGCCGGACGAGATTCTGGCCGGGGCCGAAGAGACCCTGCTCAAACTCGGCGAGGCCCAGGTCAAAAGCGGATTGCTCAATCCCGACGAGATCTTGCAAGGCTACGAAGGCGGCATCAGCGCCTTCCTCGACCCCAGCAAGCGCGTCAAGGGCGTCGCCACAGGTTTTCTCAAACTGGATGAGATGACGGGCGGAATGCACGGCGGGGACCTGTTCATCATCGCCGGCCGCCCTTCCATGGGGAAGACCGCCCTCGCCTTGAACATCGCCCAGCACGTCGCCCTCAAGAACAAACAAACCGTCGCCATATTTTCGCTGGAAATGTCGAAGGAGTCGCTCCTCACCCGCATGCTCTGCGCCGCGGCGCGCGTGGACAGCCAGCGATTCCGCACCGGTTACCTCTCCCAGGAGGAACGCCGCAGGCTGAACCAGTCCCTCCAGGATCTGGTGGAGGCGCCGCTCTACATCGACGATACCGCGGGCTTGCACCTCATGGACATGCATGCCAAGCTGCGGCGTTTGAAATCGGAGCGCAAGCAGTTGGGCCTGGTGATTGTGGATTACCTCCAATTGATGAGCGTCCGTGGGCGCAGTGAGAATCGCAATCAGGAAGTCAGCGCGCTCTCCCGCGGCCTCAAACTGCTGGCCAAAGAGCTCAACGTTCCCATGATGGTGCTTTCCCAGTTGAGCCGCGCCGTCGAAACGCGGCAGGGCGACCACCGCCCGCAATTGAGCGACCTCCGGGAAAGCGGCAGTATCGAGCAGGACGCCGACGTCGTCGGCTTTGTCTTTCGCGAAGAAGTATACAATCGCGATCGCGAAGACCTCAAAGGACTCGCGGAGTTGATCGTCGCCAAGCAGCGTAACGGACCCATCGGCACCGTCAACCTCGTGTTCCTGCACGCCCAGACGAAGTTCGAGAATCGCGCCGAAGATACCGGAGAATTGCCCGAAGAGTAAAACTACTCCTTGCCGTTGTGGGGCAGGCGCTTCCGCCTGCCAACTCAGTTCTTGCCGACCCTGTACTACGCCTCTCGTCTCACATAGAGTTCCGCGTGCGTGAACGCCAGGCTGCGGATCTGGTCGCTCAACGTCGTGTAGCGCAGCAGCCCGCCGGCGCCCCGGATTTGTCCAAGTTCGGCGTGCGTGAACTCGCGAAGGTATCGGTCCGATCGCTCGCGGTACGAGTATCCGGCGTAGGCCGGAGCGGCCCCGTCGATCACCTTCATCAGCGCATCCCAAAAACTTTCCCGCTGGAACAAACCCTTGCGCGCTCCGGCTTCGCGCGAAATCCCGATCGGCTGCCGCCCGCCGAGCAGTGTGGCGCGCGTGCAACTCGCGGCGGCGAACCGGCGCGAGGGGTCGGCATCCGGAAACGTTGCCAGCAGCTCGCGCAGGCCCTCCAGCTCCGCTTCCCACCCCGTCCATCGGAACCGCGACCCTCCGCTCACCAGCGTGCCCCGCAACAGCAGCTCGCGTATGCGCGCTTCGTCCTTGCCGGTGACCCCCAGCATGTACTCCACCAACTCCCGGACAGGCATGTCCTGCACCACTACCGGCGTGATGGAAATCGACTCGGCAGCTTCGCTACTCAGCTTCACCCGGACCGTCGGCGGCAACGCCATCGTTTTTCACGCTAGCATAAGTCCGTGACCTCACTCGAAAAAGTGTTGGCCGAAACCTGCCGCTACCAGCATGCGCTCCTCGACTTTTCGGCGCGCGAGCACAACGGAGCCGTCGAACTCGTCATCCAACTCAAGGATCGCCGCCTCGGTCTGCATACCTACTACGCGCCCGTCCACCCCCGCGACATCGAACACCCGCAATTCCCCTGGACCTTCCAGCGCTACCTCTACGATTGCATGCACGATTATCTCGTCGAGATGTTCCTCGAGACGCCGCAGAACCGGGAGCAACGCCCGTGACGCCGGCCGGCGAACTCCTCGCGGCCGAGATCCGGCGCGACGGTCCCATTCCTTTCCGCCGCTTCATGGAAGTCGCCCTCTACCATCCGCAACACGGCTACTACCGCCGCGCGCCCGATCCGTTCGGCAAACACGGAGACTTCTTCACCGCGGAACAGATCCAACCCGTCTTCGGCATTCTGATGGCCGCCCGCATTCGCCAACTCTACCGTCAGATGGGCGGGCCGCGCGACTTCACCGTCGTCGAAGTGGGAGCGGGGCGCCGCGAGATGGCCGACGCATTCGCCGAGTGGAACTACGTCCCGGTGGATATCGATTCGGGTGCGATGCCCCAAAATTTCGTCGGTGTTGTCTTCTCCAACGAGTTCTTCGACGCGCTTCCCGTCGATGCCGCGCTCTACCAGAACGGCGCGTTCCACAACCAACGCGTCGCGCTCACCGGCGGCGCGTTCTCCTGGCACACCGGCGAAGTGGTTGGTGAAGCCGCACACCATTACCTGCGCCGCTACTACCTTCCGCCCGAGGAAGGCCGCTGGTACGAAGTCAACCTGCAGGCGATCTCATGGCTCCAACGCATGGCGGCGGCGTTATCCAAAGGATACGTGCTCAGCATCGATTACGGATTCACCCGCGCGGAGAGCCTGCGCTTTCCAGCGGGCACGCTCATGGGATATCGCCGCCACACCGCGCGCGAAGACGTCCTCACCGATGCCGGCTTGCGCGACATCACAGCGCACGTCAACTTCACCGCGCTCCAAGAGACCGGCGCCTCATGTGGCCTCGCCAATCAGCTCTTCGAGACGCTGGCGCAGACACTGCTCGCTGCCGGAGAACCAGACCAGTTCGCCGCGGCCTTGGGCGCCGCTGGCCCCGACGAGTTGCGCCGCCGCATGCAGCTCAAGACGCTGCTCTTCGGAATGGGAGAGACGTTCCGCGTTCTGCTGCAGGAGAAAATCGGGGAGGGGGATGACGGAGAGAACCGGAGGAAAAAGTCCTGAACAATGAAAAAGGCCCCGGAAACCGGGGCCTTGGAGTCATAACCTGTTTGCAGCCCTTTTTCAGGGCGACGCCCAGACTACTTCTTTTTCTTCGGAGCAGCCTTTTTCTTCGGGGCGGCTTTCTTGGTTGCGGTCTTCATCGATTGATTCTCCCTAACATCAAATTTTGCGATTCGAAAATCGCAATGTGATTCATATATAAGGTGCTTCGGAAATAAAGTCAAGAAAAAAATGCATTCGACGCCGCTTTCGATCTCTTTTGCGTTGCACGCCTCGCTTCATGACGCGGAGAAATTGCCGCGCGCGCGGAATCTTGATTGCCTCCGCGCTCCGTAGCTACAATGAGACGCGCGCGAAAGACGCGCTCGTCACGGTCCCGGCATGAACTGCAACCAACTGCGCGAACATTACGAACGGTACGTCGTCGGTGTGGCCGAAGAACCCCAGTGCAGCGAGATCCGCGCGCACCTCAATCGCCAATGCGACGTCTGCATGCAAGGCATCAAGCGCGCCCGGGAATTGGTCGCGCTCCTCGCGGACACGGCGCCGCCCGCGGCTTCCTCCGCCGCGTTGCGCCGCGGCGTCCCCGCCAGTGTGGCCGTGGAGCAGCGCCGATTCGGTTCGGCTCCCTTCCTCGCTCTGGCGCTGGCCCTGGCGCTCTTCGCCGCCGTCTACTTCGGCGGACGCGAGCGCGACCTGGCGAATGAACTGGCGCGCGTCCGCCTGCAGAACAGCCGGCAGAACATGGAACTCACCAGGGTCAACCAGGCGTTCACCATTCTCACCGCGGCCGACACCACGGTCACCGCCTTTGGCGAAGGACAACCCAAGCCCACGGGCAAGGTCTTCGTCAGCCCGTCGCAGGGCGTCCTGCTGATTGCCGGCAATCTCCAGCCGGCGCCGTCCGGCAGAGCTTACGAAATGTGGATCGTCAAGGATGGCAAGGCGAAGTCTGCCGGCATGTTCCAATCGGCGCCGGATGGCAGCGCGATGCACATCCAGCGCGGCTCGATGGAGAATACCGATACCGTCGCCGTGACGCTGGAGAATGAATCCGGCGCCGACCAGCCCACTTCCACTCCCTTGTTCGCCGCCCCGTTCCGCCCCCTGCTCCGTTGAGTGGCATAAGGCTCTGCCTTGTGCATCCGAGCGAAGCTCGGACCCGCCTGCCCGCAAACCTGCGCGCTACAATATCGCTAGACGTGACCAAATACATCCGCTACCAATCCGCCTCCGGCGTTTCCTATGGCACTCTGGAAGGCGATACCGTCCACCAGATTCAGGGCGGCCTCTTCGATACCCATACCTCTACCGGCGCCACTCACAAGCTCTCCGACGTGAAGTTGCTCGTCCCTTGCGAGCCCGGCAAGATCTTCGCCGTGGGGCTGAACTACCGCAGCCATCTCGGCGCGCGCCCCCAACCCGCGCACCCGGAGATCTTCTACAAGCCCGTCACCGCCCTGCAGAATCCGCTGGACCCCATCGTCATTCCCCGCGACGCCACCGACGTGCATTCCGAAGGCGAGATGGTGGTCGTTGTCGGCAAGCACCTGCGCCATGCGACCGAGACCGAAGCCGTCGACGCCATCTTCGGCGTCACCTGCGGCAACGATGTCAGCGAACGCGCGTGGCAAAGCGGCGCCCAGAAGGATCTCCAGTGGTGGCGCGCCAAGGGGTCGGACACCTTCGCCCCCCTCGGTCCGGCCATCGTCAGCGGCGTCGATTACGGCAACCTGCTGCTCCAGACGCGCATGAACGGGGAGACGATCCAGAAACAATACACCAGCGATCTGATTTTCGATATCGCGGCCGTGCTGAGCTGGATTAGCGGGTGGGTGACCTTGCGGCCCGGAGACCTGGTCTATACAGGAACGCCGGGCAACACCCGAAGGATGTCGCCCGGCGATGTGATCGAAGTGGAACTCGACCACGTGGGAGTGCTGAGGAACCCGGTCGGCTAGAAGCTGATCTTCACGCCCAACTGCATACCGCGCGCGCCGCCGTCCACTCCGGTGATGTAACCGTAGTTGGCGTTGGAGACGTCGGTGGTCGGCCGGCTGAACTGCGGCGTGTTGGTCACGCTGAACGACTCCATGCGAAGCTCCATTTTCATCTTCTCGGTGAAGTTGAAGATCTTGAAGATGGAAAGATCGGCATTGAAGAAGCCTGGTCCGGAGAAAGTATTCCGTCCCGAACTTCCGAAACGCACCCCGGTGGGCTGGACGAAGCTGGCCTGCGAGAACCACGGGCTGCCGCCCTTGCTCGGCGTATTGATGCCGTACAGTATGGTCACCGGGGCCACCTGGTCGGCGGTCTGGCTGGAGCCAGGGGTGTTGAGAGCGCTGCCGTTGGCCGCGAAGGTCATGGGCAAACCCGTCATGAGCGTGAGGATGCCATTGATCTGCCAGCCGCCGATGGTCTTGGCGGCCAAGCCGTGATTGAGCCACTTGCGTCCGATGCCGAACGGCAGATCGTAGACATAGCTCTGCACGAAGGTCTGATGCCGGTCCCAATCCGTGCGCGCATAGCTCCGGCGGGCATTGATGTAGTTCCAGATGCCGCCGTCGTCGCCGGTCTGGAAGCTCATCCCGCGAGCCAGCGTGTATCCCGTGGTAACCGCAAGACCATTGGTGAAGCGCCGGTTCAACTTCACTTGCAGGCCGTTGTACGAAGAGGAATAGCCCACAAAAAACATCGTTGTATCGGCGGTGCGCAGGAACTTCTGGTAGAGTGGACGGCCGTTCACGCCTTTGCCCATCTGGTCGGCAGTGTTGGGCACGTTCAGGTTGTACTGCGTGGATGTGCGCACGCCGTGATTGCCCACGTAGGCCACGTCCAGCGTAAAGTGAAGCGGTAGCGAACGCTGCACCGAGAGGTTCCACGATTGCACGTTGGGGTTCTTATAGTCCAGCGGAATCACGAAATCGCTTTGCGATAGGGACGGGTTGGTGATGATCCCGTTGGAGGGAATCACGGCCAACTGGGGAGCCGGGAAACCGTTGGCCATGGAGAACACACCGGCCGGAGTCACGCCGGGAGCGTAGGCGCTGGCTCCGGTATTGTACGAGTTGTTCTGCTTGATGGGGAAGTTGTAGGCGTAGGTGTTGTCCGGGAACGGCGTGTAGCTGACGCCGAAGCCCGCGCGCACTACCGTGGCATTATTCAAGCGGTAGGCGATTCCGAGGCGCGGCGCAAAGTA
>JADGNS010000232.1 GCA_017883355.1 Candidatus Solibacter sp. | reverse complement strand
GCCCGCGCAGGCCAACTTCCTGGCCTTTGGCTATACCGCCGCGCAGAACGGGGTGTTCGTGCTCCAGGGCTGGCTCTACGATCTGAGCAAGGATACCCCTGCCAACGCCCAGCTCATCGGCAAGCGCTACCTGGGGACGGTGGATGAGGCCGGCGCCCGCAAGGTGGCCCACGAATTCGCCGCCGACATTATTACTTTATTCGGCGGCCAATCCCTCTTCGGCACCCATATTTATTTCACCAGCGACCGTACCGGCCACAAGGAAATCTGGATGATGGACCCGGACGGCAAGAATCAACGCCAGATCAGCAAATTCAACAACATCTCCACCTACCCGACCATCTCTCCCGACGGATCGAAAATAGCGTTCACTAGCTGGGTGAAGGGGCAACCTGCTATATTTATCTTTTCGGTGGATCCGGTCAAGGATTTGCGCTATTACAATCAGGCCGCGTCTGTGAATCAGGCCGGCTCGTTTACGCCCGACGGAAAGCAGATTGTCTACGCGTCTTCCGCGGGAACGGGAAGGTGCTGCCGGATTTTCGCCGCGAATTTAGACGGAACGGGGTTTCGGCCGATCTCTTCGTCCAGTTCCATCGAAGTCGAGCCAAAAGTAAATCCGAAGACCGGGAACGATATCGTGTTTTCTTCGGGCCGCTCCGGTCCGCAACAGGTTTACCGGATGAATATGGATGGAGGCGACTTAGACAGGTTGACACCGGGTACCGGCGAGGCTTCCAATGCGTCGTGGCACCCGGACGGCCAGCGCATCGCTTTTGCCTGGACCCAGGGATACGCAACCGGCCTCTTCAACATATTCACCATGAATGTTGCAACCAAGGACTACGTGCAGTTGACGCATGGCGATGGCAAGAATGAAAATCCCAGTTGGGCGCCCGATGGCGTTCACATCGTGTTCGCCAAGACGCGCGGCAGCTCCGGCCAGATTTACACCATGCTGGCCGACGGAACCCAGTTGCAGCAGTTGACCACAGTGGGGCGTAACGAAAATCCCGTGTGGGGCAAGTAGCGATTTTAGGAGGCGATGTTCATGTTCAGCAAACGGAAGTTCTATATCATCTGTCTGGCGCTCGCGCTGACGATGTTCGCGGCAGGATGTAAGAAGAAGGTGCCGGCCCCGGCTCCTCCTCCTCCGCCGCCGCCGGTTGTAGTGACAGAAGCTCCGAAGCCGGCCGCTCCCACCGTGGCGCAGTTCACGGCGGAGCCCACCTCGATTCAGCGCGGTCAAACGTCTACGTTGCGTTGGGAAGTCTCCGGCAATGTGACCAGCGTGTCCATCAACCAGGGCATCGGGACCGTACAGAGCACGGGCAGCAATCGCGTCAACCCGAGCGATTCCACCACTTATACCCTGACCGCCACCGGTCCGGGTGGATCCATCACGGGCTCGGCCACGGTCAACGTGTCCGCTCCGCCGCCTCCTCCGCCACCGCCGCCCACGGCCGTGGCCGTCCCCATTGAGACGCGCCTCGCGTCGGACGTCCAGGACGCTTACTTCGACTACGATAAGACCGACATCCGCAGCGACGCCGGCTCCGTTCTCACCCGGAATGCCACCGCGCTGAAGAGCATCCTGAGCGATTTCCCCAATGCGTCCATCGTCCTCGAGGGCCATTGCGACGAACGCGGCTCCGCCGAGTACAACCTCGGGCTGGGCGACCGCCGCGCCAGCGCCGCCAAAGAGTTCCTCCAGGGACTCGGCGTCCCCGCCGACCGGCTGAAGACCATCAGTTATGGCAAGGAACGCCCGCAGTGCACCGAGCAGAACGAATCCTGCTGGCAGAAGAACCGGCGCGTCCACTTTGCGGCCGGTCAGTAGGATAAAGTCAGAATCCATCGCCGCAAGACGGGGCAGCCCCACCGCTGCCCCGTCAGTGGTCAGGAGAGTTGTATGAAATCCCGAAGCCTTTTGGTTTGCCTCTTACTGGCACTGCCCGCGCTCGCGCCCGGCGCCAGCAAGGAAATCCAGGAATTACAGCGCGATGTAGCCCTGTTGCAGCAGCAGATCAAAGACCTCCAGCGGTCTCAGGACGAAAAGTTCGCTGCCGTTACGGAACTGGCGCGCCAGTCCATCGAGGCCGCCAACCGCGCCAATACCGGCGTGGCCGTCATCCAGAGCAACCTCGACAAGAACCTCCGCGACCTCACCGAGAAGGTCGTCACCCCGGTGGTGGGCTCCTCCACGCGCCTCAACGAAATGGGTGGCGAATTGCGCACCGTGAGCCAGGCAGTCGCCGATCTCGCTGCCCTGATGAGCCGCTTGCAGGCCCAGTTGACCGACATCAATAACGCTATCAAAGTGATGCAGGCGCCCCCGGCGGCGCCGCCCACGCAGTCCGGCCAGCCCGGTCAGCCCGGCCAGCCCGCCGCCGCGTCCGACGTGCCCCCCATGCCGGCCGAAACCATGTACAACGCGGCGCGCCAGGACTATGTCAGCGGCAAGTACGATCTGGCCGCGCAGGGCTTCGCCGACTACCTGAAATACTACGGCAACACCGGCTACGCCCCCAATGCGCAGTTCTACATCGCCATGATTCACTTTGTGCAAAACAACTACGAAGCCGCGGTCAAGGAATTCGACATGGTGCTGGAGAAGTACCCCGATAACAACAAGACGGCGGACGCCCTGCTCTACAAGGGCCGCGCCTTGGTCAAAATGGCGGGGCACAGAACCGAAGGCGCCAATGAATTCCTGGAAGTGATCCGCCGCTATCCCAAGAGCGACCAGAGCGTGCAGGCTTGTACCGAGCTTAAGGCGGTTGGCCGGAACTGCGGACCGCCGGCCGCTCCCTCGCGCGCTCCCGCCAAGCGTAAGAAGTGATGCTCCCGCTCACCACCTGCGAAGCTCTGGCCAATCTCATCGACCATCCCCTGGTCGCCCCGGAGCTCACCGATGAGCAGGTGATCGAGGGGCTGGAACTCGCCAAGCGGTACCACATCGCCAGTGCCAGCGTGCGCCCCTGCGATATCGACCTGGCCGTCCGCACCCTGCAGGGCAGCAGCGTCAAAGCCGGCGCCGTCTGCGGCTTCCCTCACGGCTCCCAGAACACCGCCACCAAGCTCTACGAAGCGCGCGATCTGTTGCGCCGCGGCGCCCGGGAGATCGATATGGTGATCGCCATTTCCAAGCTCCTCTCCCGCGAGTTTCAGCACGTGCAGTTGGAACTCCTCCAGATGTCTGAACTCTGCCATAAGGAAGGCGCGCTGCTCAAGGTCATCCTGGAAAACGCCTACCTTACCGACGAGTTGAAGATCATCGCCTGCCGCTGCTGCGAGCGCGCCGAGGTCGATTTCGTCAAGACCTCCACCGGCTTTGCCCCCTCCGGCTACACCCTGCCGGACATCGCCCTGATGCGCAAGCACCTCCCCGAGGAGATTGGCATCAAAGCCGCCGGCGGCATCCGCACCGTCGATCAGGCGCTGGAAGTTTATCAGGCCGGCTGCACCCGCATCGGCACTACCTCTACCGCCGCCATCCTGGACGAGTGGAAGGCACGGCTGACCCCGCCTCAAACCGGGGACTGACATGAATTTCCGGCGCCGTTTGCCGGAAATTCGCTGTCTGTCCCCGGTTTGCCTGGCTGGACGCGGCCCCCTTTCGTCGCGGGCCCAATAACGGTGAAGCACCCCGGAACCCCTCCGGTACCCGTGTTATCCTGGAGTACCCTACGATCCAATGTCGCAGACCAGATCGCTCCCCCGCATATGCATCGCGTTGGGCCTGCCTGACGTTCCGACACTGCTCGAACACGCCCGCCGCGAAGCCGAGGCCGGCGAGCTCTTCCTGGAATTCCGCCTGGACTACCTGAGCAGTCCCTGCAAAGGCGCGGAAGCCATCCCGCAATTCCTCGAAAGGTACCCGGACTGCATCCTCCTGGCCACTTGCCGGCGCCACCAGAACCACGGCAAGTTCAACGGCAGCATTGAGGAACAGCTCGCCGTGCTGGACCTGGCCGTGCGCAACGGGGCGCATGCCATCGATATCGAGATCGAAACCGCCGAGGTGGCGCAGGACCGTCTGAGCGGGTTCCGCGGCCGCACCTTCGTCATCGTCTCCTATCACAATTTCGAAGCCACGCCCCCCATGGACACGGTGGTCAACCGGGTCTTGAGGGTGCAGGCGGATGGCTATAAGATCGTCACCACGGCCCGCAAGCCCAGCGACAATGTGCGCGTCCTGGCCGTCGCCAAAGCGCTGCCCAAACACCGCCTGATCGTCCTGGCCATGGGCGAACTCGGGTTTCCCACTCGCGTGCTCTCGCCCGTTTTCGGCGGCGTTTATACCTATGCCGCCCCCATGTACGCCGAAGGCACCGCCGCCGGGCAGGTGAGCTCGCGCTTCCTGCGCCATCTCTATCGGGTCGAAAAGCTGAGCAAATCCGCCAGGATCTACGGCGTGATTGCCGATCCGGTACGCCACTCCATATCGCCCGCCGTGCACAACCGCGCCTTTCAATCCAAACGCGTGGATGCCGTATATCTGCCGTTCCTGGTTTCCCCGGCATGCCTGCGCGATTTCTTCTCGCTGGCCGCCAAGCTTCCCCTCTCCGGTTTCAGCGTCACCATCCCCCACAAGCAGAAGATCATCCGCTACCTGGACGTGGTGGACCCGCTGGCGCGCCGCATCGGCGCCGTCAACACCGTCTGGCGCAAGGCCGGCAAGTGGCGCGGCACCAATACCGACGCCGCCGGTGTCACCGGCCCGCTCGCGCGCTTGCTCAAGATCCCCAACGCCAGCGTGCTGATCGTCGGTAACGGCGGCGCCGCCCGCAGCGCGGCTTGCGCGCTTACCGACGCCGGCGCCAAGATCTTCCTGGTGGGCCGCAATGCCGACCGCGTCCGCGCCCTCAGCAAGATCTGCGGCGCCGAATCGCTCCTCAAAGAGCAGCTCGATTCCCGCCATTTCGACGCCGTGGTTCACGCCACCCCGCTCGGCATGTTCCCCCACGTCAACGAATGCTTCTTCGAAGACAAGATCCCCGCCGACATCGTTTTCGACATGGTCTATAACCCGCTCGAAACCGTGCTCGTCAAGCACGCCCGGGAGCAGGGCAAAACCGTCGTTCCGGGCTTGGACATGTTCATCGAACAGGCCGTACGCCAATTCGAAATCTGGACCGGCGAAACCGCCCCGCGCTCCGTCATGCAGAAGGCCGCTATGGAAGCACTCTCCGGCAACGGCCACGCGTCGCATCCGTCGAGGTGAAACATGCAACTGACCCGCCGCAAACTGGCCACCACATTGGTATCCGTCACTGCCATGGCCGCGCAACAGCCCCAACCCGCCCCCGCTCCCGCCGACGATCTCAAGGCTGCCCGCGATCGCTTACAGGCGAACGCCGCCGCGCTCGCCGGCACTCCCATCCCCATGGCCACCGAACCGGCCTTCCAATTCAAGGCCTGAGGAGCATGCATGGCCTCCATCGGCACCGACACTTTCTTCGCCCCTCTTTCCGAACTGAACGCCAGCCTCAAGGCCAAGGAATTCTCCGCCGAAGATCTGGCCCGCGCCGTCTCCGAACGGCTCCAGCAACTCGGCCCGCGCTATAACGCGCTCGCCCTGCCCCTCCACCAGGAGGCCCTCCGTCAGGCGAAGGACGTCGATAAGGACCTCAAGCGCGAGCGTTACCGCGGCCCGCTGCAAGGCATCCCCTACGGCGTCAAGGATCTGCTCGCCTTCGCCGGACAGCCCACCACCTGGGGCGCCAGGCCCTACGCCGGCCAGGTCTTCGACTACAACGCCACGGTCATCGAGAAGCTTTCCGCCGCCGGAGCCGTACTCGCCGGCAAACTCTCCATGGTGGAACTGGCCGGCGGCGGCGGCTACCGTTTCCCCTCCGCCTCGCTCACCGGCCCCGGCCTCAATCCCTGGGACCGCTCTCGCTGGTCGGGTGGCTCCTCCAGTGGATCGGCCGCCGCCGTCGCCGCCGGCCTGGTGCCCTTCGCCATTGGCTCGGAAACCTCCGGGTCCATCGTCACCCCGGCCTCCTTCTGTGGCGTCACCGCCTTGCGCCCCACTTACGGACTGGTGAGCCGCCACGGCGCCATGGCACTTTCCTGGACACTCGACAAACTCGGGCCCTTCGCGCACTCTGCCGAAGATTGCGGCGTCATCTTGCAGATAATCGCCGGCAAGGATTCCAAAGACCCCGGGTCCGCCGGCAAGAGCTTCTACTACACGCCCCAATACGCGCGCCCCATGAAGGACCTCCGCGTGGGATACGCGCCCGCCGATTTCGCCGAGTGGGTGGAACCCGCCGCGCGCCCTGCCTTCGAGGCCGCTATCGCGATCCTCAAGGCGTCCGGCATGCAATTGGTGGAAACCAAACTGCCCGACCTGCCCTACGGCGCGGCGCTTTCCACCATCCTCGCCGGCGAAATGGGGTCGATTTTCGAGCCGCTGATTGCCAGCGGCAAGGTCGATGAGTTGGCCGATAAGCCGCAGATCGCCGGCCTCAAAGCCAGCCTGGAACTTCCCGCCAAGGACTACCTGAAGGCCATGCGCCTGCGCCGCCTGATACAGGACGAAGTCGGCAAGCTCTTCGGCTCGGTGGACGTCCTGCTGGCGCCCGGCCGGGCCGGCATCGCCTCCAAGCTCGATCAGCCGCTCGACCGCGGCCCCGGCGGCCCTCCTCCCAAGGATCCCGGCTTCCGCGCCATCATTCCCATGGGCAACCTCGCCGGCCTCCCCGCCCTGGTGCTCCCCTGCGGGTTCGCCGAAAACATGCCCGTCGCCCTCCAGGTGGTGGGCGTACCATTCGCCGAGAACACCCTCCTCGCTATCGGCCGCGACTTCCAGTCCCATACCGATTGGCACAAGCGCCGCCCGCCTGCTTTCGGTAAGCCTGCATGACGCCTCGCGGGCGTAGTTGGTAACGCCGGTCGTAGTCCCTGCAGGGGACGGAGGACCGACGATGCCCGCTTGCGGGCACCCTGCTATTCTGACTCCTTAGTCTGAAGCAGGAGGATACTCAGGCATGTTGATCGAGCAGCAGATTACCGAACGGCGGGAACGGGCGGCGGGCGCGATCGCCAAAATCCTGAAACGGCCCACGGGAGCGCCTTACGGCGACTATAGCGTGCAGTCTGCCAGCGGAAAAACCTACCGGCTGGCAATGCGCGGGCCAGGGCTATTCGAAAACTACTGCTCGTGT
>JADGNS010000231.1 GCA_017883355.1 Candidatus Solibacter sp. | reverse complement strand
TCAATCAGTTCAACGTCAAATACATCGGTTCCTTCAAAACGGAAAACAATACGCCAGTTGCCGCGTACCGTTACAGACCACAGACCTTTCCTCTCGCCTTTGAGCGGGTGAAGGCGATACCGCCCGCCGGATCCGGCACGCCAGGCACAGATCGATCGTCACCGTCCCATCGGCGTTTTCTTCCGCATCAGATCCGTACTCCCGCGCCTCCTCCTTCGACATCGTCTGTTGCCCCAACTTCGCCGAAGGCGGCAGTTTCTGGCCGCAGCCGTCGCAGTACCGTCCATCCTCACGCAGCATGACTCTCCACTTTTCGCGTCATCCAGCGTGACGCGCCCAACACCAGCAGCACTCCCGCCACCGCGTAGACCGCCGACGTCGCGCTCAGGCACATGCCCATGCCCCATACGCCCGACGCCGACGCCATGGCCACCGGCGCCACCCCGCCGCCCAGCCATCCAATGGAATTCATCACGCCTACGGCGGTGGCGCGCCGCTCCGGCGGCACCACATCGTGCAGCGACGCCCAGATGTTGGCGTCGTACATTCCCTTGAAGAAGCCGAAGCCCATGGTGGCGAATACGAAGACCGTCACGCTGAACGTCCACCCGGTGACCAGCAGAAACGGCACGCCCGCAAACAATCCCACCGCCTGCGTCCACATGCGCCCCCGCCGGTCCTTACGCACCCAGCCGTCGGCCACCATCCCGCCGGTAAGGACGCCCAGCACCGACGCGGCTTGCAGGTACGCGGTCGCGCTGAAGCCGGCCATCGTCAAACTCATGTGGAAGGTGCGCGTCAGGTACGAGGGCAGCCACGTCAGGAATACCATGGCCACAAAGTTCGCGCAGATGAACACCGCCATCAGCGCCACCGCCATGGGATTGCGGAACACCTCCAGCCACGCGGCGGAAAAGCGGAACGTTTCCTCTTGGCGAACGACAACGGTTTCCGGCTCTTTCAACAGGAATACCAGAACCGCACCCAGCACAACACCCAGCGAGCCGAACACGTAGAACCCCAGGCGCCACCCGTAGTGCTGCGCCAGATATCCCGCCACCGCGCCGCCCGTGATGGTCCCCGCGTAGACGCTGGATTGATGCCACGACATGGCTCGCGACCGCGTCTCCTTGCCGTGCCACGCACTGATCAGCGACATCGAGGCCGGGAAGTAGAAGGCCTCCCCCAATCCCTCCAGCGCGCGAAATACCACCAGATGCCAATAGCGCGTGGAGAGCGCCGTCGCGATGGTAATCAGCGACCAGAAAATCAGCCCGCCCAGAATCACGTGCTTTCGCCGGAAGCGGTCGCCCACCATCCCGGCAAAGGGCGCCGCCGCCGCGTACACCCACATGAACGAGGACGCCACGTATCCCAGTTGCACGTCGCTCAGGTGCATCTCCGCCTTCAGCAGAGGGAACACTGAGAAGATCGCCTGCCGGTCCGCGTAATTGAACAGGCACACGAACCACAGCAGTCCCACTACCGTCCACTTGTACCGCCCGCCCGCCGCCGTGGTTGTCAATCGCACCTCTCCGAACAGTATCGGTCAAACACTCCCCTCTTGACTTTCTATATCAAAGTGATATCATTTTGATGTCAGAAGGAGGAAACGTTCATGTTGCAGGAGAGAGAACTCAAGGCCCTCCCCGGGTGGCCCATGGTGGCACTGCTGCTGTTGATTGTCCCCATCCTGACGGTCCTGGGGTTCATCTGGTCCGTCAATGCCGAGAATGGCTACGGCATCGCGGCTGCCATAGTGGCCTTCACCATCGACATGGTCTGCCTGGGTGGCTTCGCGGTCACCAACCCCAACGAGGCCAAGGTGGTCCAGTTGTTCGGCGTCTATAAAGGCACGATCAAGCAGCCCGGATTCTGGTGGGTCAATCCGTTCACCCGCCGCCGCCGCGTCTCGCTCCGCGTGCGCAACTTCGAGAGCAGCAAGCTCAAGGTCAACGACCAGGACGGCAACCCCATCGAAATCGCGTCCGTTATCGTCTGGCGCGTCATCGAGACGGCCGAAGCCATCTTCCATGTCGATGACTACGAGCACTACGTCCACGTGCAGAGCGAAAGCGCGGTGCGCACGCTCGCCACGTCGTATCCCTACGACGCCCATCTCGAAGGGCAGATGTCGCTGCGCATGTCGGTGGTGGAGATCGCCCACAAACTGCGCGACGAGATTCAGGAGCGCGTCGGCAAGGCAGGCGTAGAGGTGATCGAGGCGCGCATCACTCACCTGGCGTATGCCCCCGAGATCGCCAGCGTCATGCTGCGCCGCCAGCAGGCGCAGGCCATCATTGCCGCCCGGCAGAAGATCGTCGAAGGCGCTGTCGGCATGGTGGAAATGGCGCTCGAGATGCTCAGCGCCAAGCACGTGGTGGAACTCGATGAGGAGCGCAAGGCCAGCATGGTGAGCAACCTGCTCGTGGTGCTGTGCAGCGACCGCGATGCCCAGCCCATCATCAACGCGGGCACCCTCTATCAGTAGGCAGCGATGGCGCAACGGAAATCATTTCTGCTCCGTCTGGACCCGGTGACGCACGAAGCGTTGCAGCGCTGGGCCGACGCCGATCTGCGCAGCCTCAACGCGCAGATCGAGTTTTTGTTGCGCCGATCTTTGCAGCAGACCGGCCGCCTGAAACCGGCCGACGAGGAGTAATTCTATGCTCGAACGCTCCGACAATTGGACCCCTCCCGACAGCCTGGGCTATTCCAGCCTGCGTCCGGTCCGCCTGACCGGGCAGGGCAAAGCCCTGATCGGGACTGCCGTGGCCCTGGTGATTGGCGCCGCGGTGCTCGGTATCTTCCTGGGACGCACTGCCCGGCGGCAGGCGGAGGAGCAGCGCCTGCTGCGCACCGAGGGCATCCTGGCCGATGCTACCGTCACCCGCGCCTGGATCGATTCCAGCAAGGAGCGCCAGAGCTGGGTCGCCTATCGTTTCGAGTACGCCGGCCGCATCTACTCCCACCGGGTCCAGACGCCACGCAATTCCTGGGAGGGCCTCTCGGCGGGCTCCATCATCCCAGTGCGTTTCGTCCCAGCCCAGCCTTCGATCAGCCACCCGATTGCGTGGGACATCCGGGCGCTCCCGATCTGGCTTGCCTATATGATCTCCGGGACGGTCGCCGTTTCCGCGTTCTTCGTCCTGATCCCGGTGCGCCGCCAGGCCCGCCTGCTGGCCGAAGGACGCCCCGCTCCCGGCCACGTTACCGGATTCAAGAAGGCCGATAAGCACCTCGTGGTTAAATACGAATTCCGCCTGCTCTCTGGCGCCGTCGCCAAAGGCAGGGCCAAGACTTCCAAGCCTCCGGTGGAGGGATCGACGCTATGTGTCCTTTACGACCCGGAGAATCCGCGCCGCAACGCGCTCTACCCGCTGTCTCTGGTCCGCCTGGAAAACGCGCCCACGCCGCCTCGACAGAAATTGCGGTGAATTGTGTTTCCCCGCCGCCTGTGCTATCTATTGGTACCTGGGAAAAAACGCCAATGGCATACGTAATCGCTGAACCTTGTATTGGAACCAAAGATACTGCCTGCGTCGACGCCTGCCCGGTCGATTGCATTCATCCGAAGAAGGACGAGCCCGCCTACGCGGACGCGGAACTGCTCTATATCGATCCCGTAGAGTGTATCGACTGCGGCGCCTGCGTACCGGTATGCCCCGTGTCGGCCATCTTCGCTCTCGACGACCTGCCCGAGAAATGGTCGGAGTTCACCGCCAAGAACGCGGCGTATTACGGCAAGTAGAGTCACCCAAGTCTACTATTCGCGATAGGTGGCGCTTGCCGTGTCGGTTTCCCAAAGCTTGACCGCGCCCACCCGCACGCCCTCCCGGACGCCCAAGCCCTGTTTCACTTCGTCGTGGATGTATTTGGCCATGTTCTCGGCCGATGGGTTGAGCACATCGAACGGCGGGAACTCGTTGAGCCACTGATGGTCCATCCGGTCCAGTACGGAATGCACCACGCGCTTCATTTCCACGAAATCCACCAACAGGCCGATGGAATCGAGCTGGTCGCCCTGCAGGGTGACCTGACACTTGTAATTGTGGCCGTGCACGTTCTCGCACTTCCCGCGATAGTTCCGCAGGGCGTGGCCGGCGGCGAATGTCTCTTCGATGGTCACTTCAAACATTGAAAAACTTCTCCACATCTGCCAGCTTGGTGGTGAACCCGTAATCCGGCAAGCTGTCGAAAAACACCTGGCCGTACCTCTGCTTGGTGATCCGGTTGTCCAGCAGGACCAGTACCCCGCGGTCGCTCTTGCTGCGGATCAGCCGCCCAAATCCCTGTTTCAAGGCGATGGCCGCCTGCGGGATCTGGTAGTCGTAAAACGGATTTCCCCCGGCCTTGCGGATATCTTCGATGCGCGCGTTCACCACCGGATCGTTGGGCACCGCAAAAGGCAGTTTATCTATGATAACGCAGCTTAACTGCTCGCCCGGAACATCCACGCCCTGCCAGAAAGAGGAGGTCGCAAATAGCACGCAATTGGGCGTGGTGCGGAACTCCTCCAGCAGGGCGTTGCGCGGGCCCGAACCCTGCATCAGGGTGGGGTAATCGATTTCGAAGGACACCCTCTCGTATACCAGCCGCATCTGCTGATAACTCGTAAAGAGGACGAAGGCACGCCCACGGCTGTGTTCCAGGATCTGGACCACTTCCTCGGCGGCCATCCTGGTAAAGGCGGGATTCTTCGGTTCCGGCAGGTGCTGGGGGACGTAGAGCAGCGCCTGCTTCTGGTAATCGAAGTGGCCGGGCACCACCAAGGTGCGCGCGTTCTCCAGCCCGAGGCGCTTCTCCGTGAAATCGAAACCGCCCGACACCGCCAGCGTGGCGCTGGTGAGCACCACCGTATCCACCTGGTGGAACAGTCGCTTGGAAACGATGCTGGACACGTCGATGGGCGTGGCCTGCAGGAAGCAGCCCCGGCCGCGCTTTTCCACCCAGTAGACGAAATTCTCGTCGTCCTCCTCCATCAGGAAGCGCAGTCCCTGGCTCAGTTCCTGGGTGCGCCGGAACAGCGGAATGATCTCGTCCGGCGGATTTTGCAGCAGCCTGAGGTGAGAGCCGATCAGTTCCAGCGCCGCCAGCAGGTCCGTATAGATTTCCTCGTTGTCCTCGCGAAAAGCGTCGCGGCCGGTGAAGGCCACCCGCCGGTCACCTTCGCCGAAGAGGCTGAAAAACTGCCCGGTGAGTTCGTCCAGACGCTGCAGGATGCGGTCCAACTCCGGCGTGCCGAATTTCTTCATCCGGCCGATGACGCCCAGATCGCGCCGCAGGTCCTGTATGCGGTAATTGCTGATGCCGACGCCGAAATACTGGCCCACCACATCCTCGATTTCGTGGGCTTCATCGAACACCACGGCATGGTAGTCGGGCAGGATGCCGCCTTCGTAGTTCTCATCCTTCAGCGAGAGATCGGCGAAGAAGAGGTGGTGGTTGACGATGATGATGTCGCTCTCCAGCGCCCGCTGGTGCATCAGGGTGATGAAACAGCGGTCGTAGTTGGGACACTTCTGGCCGCTGCACAATTCGGTGCGGGCATCCACCTTGGCCCAGGCCGTGGAGGACTCGGGAAGGCTCTTGACCTCGGAGCGGTCGCCGAATTCGCTGGTCTTTTCCCACTCGCGGATGATTTCGAAATCGGCCACTTCCTCGAGCCCGGTGAGCACCGGCATGTTCTCGGCATCGTAGATCTTCTGCCGGCAGGCGTAATTATTGCGTCCCTTCATGTAGCAGACCTTGAGGGGGCGCGCGAAGTGCTGCTGCAGAAACGGGACGTCTTTGAAAAACAGTTGCTCCTGCAAAGTTTTGGTCCCGGTGGAGACGATGATGCGCTTGCCGGAGAGCAGGGCGGGTACCAGATAGGCAAGCGTCTTGCCGGTGCCGGTGCCGGCTTCCACGATCAGGTGGCGCTTGTCGGCGAGGGCGGATTCGACGGCTTCGGCCATCTCCACCTGTCCGGAACGAAACTCGTAATTGGGGTGCCATTTGGACAGCGTTCCGCGACGGCCAAAAAACTGACGGGCGTTGGCGGTGCGGGCCTGAGTGGGCATCGGATGCTTTGAGTCTAACAAGACAGCGGCCGAACTTCGTCGAGGCAATCGCGCGCTCCTGCTGGGAATGATCGGCGGAAGCGCGTCGCGCCTGTAGGAGAACGCCGATTGGGCGGAAATGGTGGGGTGGTCTGCGGGGTTCGCGCCACTGTGGATCAACTCCGGGGCAGCAGGTGCTTCTGGATCTTGCCCATGGCGTTACGAGGCAGGGAATCGACGGGGTGAAACGCGCGCGGAACTTTAAAGGAGGCCAGTTTTTGGCGGCAGCGGTCGGCGAGCGAGGCGGGGTCGATGGGGCGGCGGCAGACGATGTAGGCCACGGGGACCTCGCCGCGGATGGCGTCTGCCACGCCGGCGACGGCGGCTTCGGCGATTTCTTCCTGCTCCTCGAGGAACTCTTCGATCTCGCGCGGGTAGATGTTGAAGCCGCCGGAAATGATGAGGTCGCTCTGGCGGCCGGAGAGCGTGTAATAGCCGTCGGGCGCGCATTCGGCGAGATCGCCGGTGCGGAACCAGCCGTCGGAGAAGGCGGCGCGGGTGGCCTCTTCGCGGCGCCAGTAGCCGGCAAAGAGGTTGGGCCCCTTGAGTTGGATCTCGCCATCGACGAGGCGCACGGAGACTCCGGGAAGCGGCAGGCCGACGCTTCCGGGGCGGCGCTCGCCGAGGTAGGGGTTGCCGATGATCATGAGGCTCTCGCTCATGCCGTAGCGCTCCAGGATGGTGTGTCCGAAGCGCGCGCGGAACTCTTCCATGACTTGCGCGGGCAAGGGCGCGGAGCCGGAGACGAAGAGGCGCATGGCGGCGCCGATTTCGCGCGCAGCTTCGGCGGGGATCTCGAGGAGGCGCATGTAGATGGTGGGCACGCCGAAGAAGAGGGTGGGGCGGAAATCGAGGAAGGTGGCGGCGGCTTTGGCGTGCTCGAAACGTTCCAGCAGGCGCATGCGGCAGCCGCTGGCCAGCCAGCAGTGCAATCCGTTGCCGAGCGCGTGGACGTGAAACAGGGGCAAGGCGAGCAGGAAACGGTCGGCGGACGCGATCTGCCAGCAGGCGAGCAGGGTGATGGCGTTGGCGGCGAAGTTATTGTGGGTGAGGACCGCGCCTTTGGACGCGCCG
>JADGNS010000230.1 GCA_017883355.1 Candidatus Solibacter sp. | reverse complement strand
GTGCAGCGCCAGTCCTTGGCGATCTTGAAACCGGGGTTGCCCTTCTTGTCTTTGGTAGTACTGTCAACCTCGCCGAGTTCCTGGCCGAACGGCGTGGAGCCGGCGCCGTAGATGGACTCGCCGTTTACCTTGAGCCAGCGGCCCACGCCGCGCAGGTTATCCTGGCTGGCTTGCGGGATGACACCCTCGGAGGTCGGTCCTACGTTGAGCAGATAGTTGCCGCCCTTGCTGACGATGTCCACCAATTTGAAGGTGAGGTCCTCGGTGGTCTTCCAGTCGGTGTCGTCCTTCTTGAAACCCCAGGTGCGGTTGAGCGTAGCGGGCACTTCCCAATCCTCTTTGAGTACCTGATTGGGAATCTGGTTATCGCCGGTGGAAGTGTAGTCGCCTTTGACGCCGAGGCGGCCATCGATCAGCGCGGCCGGCTGCATGGTGTGCATGATGTCGATGAAGCGGGGGCCGCGATCGCCGGTCATCATACGCGCGGTGTCGAACCAGATCAGGGCCACGGGACCGTAGCCGGAGAGCAGTTCCTTGACCTGGGGCTCGGCCTTGCCGCGGAGATACTGATCGTAGTTCTTGTCTTTCTCGGCGTCGGGGCCGAAGTCCCAGGTGTTGCCCATGCCGTACGGTTCATGCCAGTCCTGCGATTGCGAATAGTAGAAGCCGAATTTGATATGGTGGCGCGCGCAGGCTTCGGAGAGTTCCTTCAGGGGATCGCGCTTGAAGGGCGTGGCATCGACGATGTTGTACATGCTGGCCTTGGAGCCGTACATGGCGAAACCATCGTGGTGTTTGCTGGTGATCACGATGTACTTCATGCCGGCGTCCTCGGCCATCTTGACCCACTCTTCGGCGTTGAACTTCACGGGGTTGAACTGGCCGGCGAGTTGTTCGTATTCCTTCACGGGGATTTTGGCGCGGTTCATGATCCACTCGCCGATGCCGGCGATGGGCTGCCCCTTCCATTCTCCGGCGGGAATGCAATAGAGCCCCCAGTGGATGAAGAGGCCGAACTTGGCCTGATGGAACCACTGCATCTTCTCATCCTGCGACTTGGGTGCAGGCAGCGGTTTGGCCCCGGGTTGCGCGACGGCAGCGCCGGCAGAGAGCAATGCAAGGCAGATTATTAGCGATAAACTCAGGGAAATTCCACGCTTCATAGGCTCACTCCTTGGTGAACCTCCATTGCCGCACAAAACGGTGCGGAATTCAAGCGCGGGGCGACCCGGGGGCCGCGCAGTCCGCCGCCTCGCGCAACCCTGTAATATAAAAGTTAACCCATGCGCATCTTCGCACCGATCTTGATCAGCCTCCTGCTTGCCTCCAGCGTCCCGGCTGGGGAGACGCCCAGGCCGGCGCCCGAGTTGACCATCCAGCGCTTCCAGACAGCTCCGTTGCTGCTCAGCCAGCTTCGCGGCAAGGTAGTGGCCCTGGCGTTCATCCACACGACCTGTTCGCACTGCCAGGACCTCACGCGGACCCTCAACGTGATCCAGAAAGACTACGCAACGCGCAACGTGCAGGTTGTCGCGGTCGCCTTCGAAGAAGGCGTGACCAACAACTTCCCGATGTATCTCAAGGCGCTCCAACCGAATTTCGCCACCGGCATCACCAACGAAGCCGAGGTAAAGAAATTCGTGAAGTGGAACGACAAGCGGGACGGCATCCTGATGATCCCGTACATGATCTTCATCGACGCCGGCGGCACGATCCGCGGGGACTTCAACGGCAAGGACGGCTTTTTCAGCGAGGGCGACAAGCACATTCGCGCCGAACTGGACAAGATGCTAAAGCCCGCCGCTAAGCCGGCCGCCAAGAAGAAGTAACTCAGTCGCCGGCCTTCACCCAGGCTTCCTCGAAGCGCACGTGCTTGATCGCCTTGCCCTCCGGCGTGAAATAACTGTAGGTGACGTGGATCGCGCCATCGCGCGCCTGGATCACCGACGGGTAGTGATATTGGCTGTTGACCTGCGTCGTCGGCCTTCCGTCCAGATGCCGCTTCCATTTCCAGGTGGCGCCTTCGTCATCGCTGATCGCCGCCACCAGCGAATAGCGGCCCTGCTCCAGATCGTTGTACACCATGATCCAGTTGCCGTTGCGCAGGCGCACGTTTTCCAGACTCGTGCCGGGATTGGGAATTTCGGTATCGCGGGCGCGCGTCCAGGTGACGCCGTCATCCTGCGAGAAACTGATGTGGGCGCGCTTGGGCGGCGGTCCGTTGTCGCGCAGATACGCCACCAGGGTGCCGTCCTTCTTGCGGACCACCGACGGCTGAATGCAGCCCTCACCGACGATTGGCTGGCTGGCGCTCCACGTGTAGCCCCGGTCGTCAGAGATCGCCATAATTCCGAACGAATAGCCGTCGGAATACATGGGCACGAGGATGCGGCCCGAAGGCAATTCCAGCGGATGCGTCCGCGTGAACCAGCCCATGCGGGAGAAGTATTCGTCCTCGGCCTTTTCGATCAGCCGCTTGGCCTGTTCGGCGCGCGGACCCGTTCCCGCGGCCGCCGTGCCGGCAAAGTCCTTGGTCAGCGCCGCGATGTCTTTCGGCATCAGAACGATGTTGTCCTGGAATTCCCATTTCGGCGGACCGGAGGCCTGCTGGTAATCGGTGGAGATGCGGTACTTCATGAGAGCGGTCTCCCACTTGTGGGCGATGATGAGCGGCCACAGGAAAAAGAGGCGCTGGCGGGAATCCAGAAAGAGGACCGGATTGGTTTCCGGGAAGCCCGGCGTATCGGCCAGCGTGAACGGCGCCGTCCACTTGCCGGTGGCGCGATTCCAGCGCGCGGCCTGAATCAGGACATCGTCCGCCGTGCGTTCGCCGGAGCCGTGGAACCAGCACACCAGCAGGTCGCCAGAGGGCAGTTCGACGATCGAGGAGGAGTGGTTGTGCCACTTCTCCAACGGGAAGATCAGTTCACCGGAGTACTGGGGCGCAGCGGCGGCAGCGGCAACGGTGAGCAGTAAAGCGGCAATCATGCGCATCGCGATCAGTATAACTGGCGCGGGGGGCGCGTTGTGGGCCTGGCAATCCGGCCTGCAGCCGCCCTGTCTGGTTCCGGCCCCGCCGCGCTTCGGGAGACCCCGTTCACGAGAGCAGCAGTTCCAGATCTTCGCGCTTCAAGCCGCGGATGAGACTATTGTCCTCGCCCAAAATCGCGTCGGCCAGTTCGCGCTTGGTCTTTTGCAGCTCGAGCACCTTCTCCTCCACCGTGTCGCGCGCGATCAGCCGGTAGGCGAACACCGGGCGTGTCTGCCCGATGCGGTGCGCGCGGTCGACGGCCTGCGCTTCCACCGCCGGGTTCCACCAGGGATCCAGCAGGAACACATACTCGGCCGCCGTCAGGTTCAGACCCAGACCGCCCGCTTTCAGGCTGATCAGGAACAGCCCACACCCCGCATCGTTCTGAAAGGCGTCCACGTGCGCCTCCCGATTGCGGGTGGCGCCGTCCAGGTATTCGTAGCGCACGCCCGCGTCGTCCAGGCGGGAGCGCACGATGGCCAGCAGGCTGGTGAATTGCGAGAACACCAGCGCCTTGTGTCCCTCCTGCCGCAGTTCCTCCAACTGATCCATCAGCACGTCCAGTTTCGCGCTGGGCTCCTTGGAGCGCTTCACGTCGAGCAGTCCCGGATGGCAGGCCGCCTGGCGCAGCCGCAGCAGCGCTTCCAGCACATGCATCTTCGACCTGCCCATTCCCTGCGATTGCACGCGCGCCAGCAGCGTCTCCCGGAAGTGCGTGCGCAGCTCGTTGTATTGCTTGCGCTGGGGGCCTTCCAGTTCGCAGTAGATGGTCTGTTCGGTCTTCTCCGGCAATTCGCGCGCCACCTGCTGTTTGGTGCGCCGCAGGATGAACGGGCGCAGCGCCTGGGCCAGGATGCGCCGGGCATCCTCCCCCGGATTGCGCGCCAGCCCGCCGGCCATATTGAGCACCTTGGCCTCGCCCAGCATGCCCGGGTTGAGGAACTCGAACAGGCTCCACAACTCGCCCAGGTGGTTCTCTACCGGGGTGCCGCTGAGGGCCAGGCGGTGCTTCCCGCGCAGCAGGCGCACCGCTTTGGCCGAAGCCGTGGCCGAGTTCTTGACGGCCTGCGCTTCATCCAGCACCACGTAATCGAACTCCATCTCCGCCAGTTGCGCCGCGTCGCGCAGCAGGGTGCCGTAGGTGGTGAGCACCAGGTCGTGCTGCGCAATCAGCGCCGTGTCGCGCGCCAGGCCGGTGTGCTCCAGCACGCGCAATTGCGGGGTGAAACGCTGCGCTTCGGCGCGCCAGTTGAACATCAGCGATTTGGGCGCCACCACGAGCGAAGGCCCAAGCCCCTCGGTGCGCCGCGATTCCAGCGCCGCCAGCACTTGCGCCGTCTTGCCCACGCCCATATCGTCCGCCAGGCAGCCGCCGAAACCGAAGTCGCGCAGGAACTCCATCCAGCCCAGGCCTTCGCACTGGTAATCGCGCAACTGTCCGACGAATCCCGCGGGCTGCACCGCCGTCTTGACGCCGGTGAACGTGCGCATGCGTTCGCGCACCCGCTGGAACACCTCGTCGACGCGCACCTCCGGTTGGGCCGCCAGCAGCGCATCCAACAGGCTCGCCTGATTGCGCCGGAAGCGCAGGTGGTTCTCTTCCTTGGAGCCCAGGCCGGCCAGCGGCGCAAAGCGCTCCAGCCACTCCTCGGGCAACAGGCCGTAGGTGCCATCCCCCAGCTTCACCATGGTGTCGCCGCGCCGCACGGCAGCCAGCAATTGGGGCAGGCTCGCCGTCTGGCCGTCGTAATCCACCTCGCCGTGGAGTTCGAACCAGTCGATGCCAGAGCGCACGTCCACGCGAGTGGTCCCCGGCCGCCGGAAAGCCTTGCCTTCGGCCTCCACATGCCAGCCGGCATGGATCAATTCGCGGACTACCTTGGGCATCGTCTTAAGCCCCAGGCGCCACGCGATGGCGGGTTCGCTCGCCGGGCGCAGGCCGAGTTCCCTGAGCTTGTCCCGCGCCGCGCTCTCGGTGTCGGCGTCGCGGACCACGTAGACCCGCTCCTCGGGAAACCACAGCCCGCGTCCGGTGGGGCCCGATTCCGTCCAGCCGCGCCCGTAGTCCAGCAGCAGGAGCGCCTGAAAGTACTCCTCGCCCCAGGTTTCCCGGCGTTGCGTCACGCGCAGCCCCAGGCGCGGTTGCACGCGGCGCTCCTCGAACTGCAGCGCCTCGTCGACGTCCAGCGGAGGCACCACGTTCAGGTCCAGCAGGTTGGACATGACGCTGTCGCGTTCCCGGTCCGGAAACGGGATCTGCTTCAGTGTGACCAGTCGCGTGATCCAGGGGAACGCGCCGCCATCGTCCAGCCGCGCGATCTTGCCCTGCGCCACCAGAAATCCGCCTTCCACGATCAGCGAAGGCTCGGTCAACAACATGCGCTCCTCGCCGCGGCGCAGCGAGCCGGTAATTTTCCATTGGTCGCGATCGTCCTGCCGCACGTCCAGCCACAGCTTCCAGGGCTCGCCCTCGTCCCAGGCAAGCGGCTGCAATTCCGCCGAGGAAATCCTGCGCGTAAAGAGCCGGCCGGTGGCCGCCACCTGGGGAAGCAACCGCAGCGCCAGGGCGTGCGGGAGCGCCTTGCGTGCCGCCGCTCCGCTGGTGGCGGCATACGCGTAGAGGTAGTATTCCTGCCCGCCCAGAATAGAGGAAACCGCTTCGGCGTCCACCGGGTCCGGCAGCGAGCCCACCTGCGCGGGCGCGATCCGGAACTCCTTGTTGACGGTCCACTCTCCGTTCTTTTTCCGCGACCGCGAAAACAGTTCGATCACAATCGCGCCGGCGGTTTTCGACGCGCTCGGGTCGACCACGTAAAGGACCTCGAACTCCGGCGGCCAAGCCGACGTCTTCAGCTTCTTCGCCTCCAGGCCGTGCCGGATATCGGAAAGGTACTCCTGCCAGGGAGGACTTTGCGGCGGCAAGGGCTCCGGCGCGTGAACCTCCCAGCGCGCCGGTTCCCGTTCGTCATTCGGGTCCGCATCGCGGCAAAGCCGCAGGGCGCCGCCCTTGCTGGCTTCCCCCAGTACGCCGCGCCGGTCGGCTTCCAGCACCGCCGCCCAAAGATGCTTGCACCGGCCGAACTCGGCGAAGTAAGGGCACGCGCAATACACCAGTAAACGGCCGCTTTCGTGAGCCATGCGAATGGCGTACTGGCTGGTGCCTTGCACTTCGCCGAACAGATGCGTCTGGTTGGCGTCGGTAATCCGCACCACGCGGGCGTGAAAAAGATTGACGCCCTTGAACTGCAGGCGTCTTTCAAATTGAAATGCTAGTTTGCTGGCGAGCGGCATCAGACGGGCAATCGTTTATTGTAGCGTCTGTGCGGCGTGGGAGTCGATTTTTTGTCTGCTGCAAGGTGCCGCAACTGCTGCCAGGCAGCGGCGGCCGCCGCCGCCCGCTCCATCCAGTTCGGTCTGAAGTTCCGCTTTTGAGCCGCTGCCCTGAGCGAATCAAGCACCGGCGGAGGATCCTGGGGTATCTGGTATAGTGGACACCTGGATTCCACCACTCATCGACGGAGACCGGGGCGTTTTGTCCGCGCGCTCTGGTTTGCCGCGCTCCTGCTCTCCGCGGCTGCCCAGCCGATTGGCGGGCAGTCCCTGCTGCTCAAGGTGCCGGGCAGCGAGCCGCCACCCAGTGTCCAATTTACGACTCCCGCCGCCAGCGAGGCCGCCGCGCCCCAGCCAGTCGCGGTGGATCCCGCCCCGGCCATCGTGTTTGATGCTGCCGTGCTGGACGGTCCTCAATGGAAGACGTGGAGTGCCGGGTTGGCGGCGCTCTACACCCGGAACCGGAGACTTTCCTTAGACTTCGCGGCGCTGGCTCCGGGTGCGGCGCCGCGCGTGGCGTCCGCCGTCTCGCGGCAACAGGTCGCCACCGCCCTGAAGTCGCTCATCACCGGAGAGGGTGCCGGAGAAGGACCCCTGCCTTTCGCGGCGCTGCTCGCGTATCTGCGCACGGTCGAGGTGCCCGCCACCGGCTGGAAGCAGGTCGTCTATGTGGGAACCGAGCCACCGCTCGCGTCCGAACTCCGCGAATACACGTACGCACTGCTGCTGCGCACGCTGCTGGAACGGCGCATCCGGTTCTCGCACTGCTACCCGGAGGGCACGGCCGAACCCTCGTGGGCGCCGGTGCTGCGGGCG
>JADGNS010000229.1 GCA_017883355.1 Candidatus Solibacter sp. | reverse complement strand
GCGAGTGGCGGGACCGCGGCCGGTCACCAATGCTAAACGCTGACTTGCAAGCCGGGAGTTGGTCTGCGAAGCTGTGCGCCATACATTCCGGATGGCCGACAAACTGGAAACTGGACCCCGATTTCTAGCGCGGCGCTGGCTGAAACTTCCACATCGTCGCGCGCGTTCCGATCTTGAGGGCGATGACGTGCTCGTCCGGGGTCCAGCCGATCCCCTGGTAATCGCACAGGATCTCCGAAGGCATGCGCGTCACCCGCCCGGTGTTGGTGTCGACCAGGCCGGGAGGATTGAAATACAGATCCGGCCGCACAAGCCCGACCAAGAGACGGCCATCCGGGGATAGCGCGTTGGGAGCGAGGGGCACCGGGGCCACGGGATCTGTCTTGCCGAGTGGGATTTTGCGTTCCGCGCTTCCGTCCAGAGGGACGCTGAACAGATGGATTTCGGAACCTTCCATGCCGCGAACGAGGATCTTCGTGCCCGAAGGGTCCGCGACAACGCCGTCGCCCACGCGGATCCTGCGAGCCTCCGGCGTGGCCGACCCCGCCGAAGGAACGCTCCACACCACGCCTCGCGCCGCAAAGAAAATCGTCTTGCCGTCGGGCGCGCAGGCGAGCGACACCACCGGACCCTTTCCCGACGCGAGGGTCCGGACCAGGCGGCCCGAGGCTGGTTCGGCGATCGCGATGGTTTCATGCGGTTCCGGCCCGATCATGAACGCAATTTCGCGCGGTCCGCAGGTGGCCACGGGTCCGGCCGTTTCCTCGGCCGTGTTGACCAACGGCGCTGGATCCTTCCCTTTCTGCACCACCATCAGGCGGAGTTGAGAAGATGCGCGGACAGGAAGGACAGCGCGGCCGTCGGGGAGGACCGTCAGGCTGATGGGGTCGGGCAACTGCGGAAAGCTCGCGAGTCTTTCAAATTTGGTTCCGTCCGGGGCAAAGCGTACCAGGTCCGCCGGCCGGTCCACGACACTGGCGTAGACGCTCTCGCCCAGGCCGGTTTCGGGGTACCAAATCGCGCTGGTGGTGGTGATCAGTTCGCGTCCTGCGCCGGATCCGGAGGTGGGAAACCGTACGATCTTCGTGAGGGCTCCGGAGTGGACGAGGGCGATCAGGGACTTGTCGTCGCGGGCTAGCGACGTATATCCGACCGCACCGGCCAGTCCCGGCGAATTCAGCCGCCGCATGGAACCGGACGAGAGTTCGATGATGTGGAAGCCCGGTCCCGGCGCCTTCTGGCCCAGCGGTTCGCCCAAGACCAGCGCCGTCTTTCCATCGGCACTTCCCCGGGCCGGCGGATTGAGATAGACAGTCTGATTCAACTGGATTGGCAGGGCGTGGAGGCGCCCAGTGGCAGGCCAAAAGCGATGGAGCTGAAAGATGTGCTCAGCATTGAATTTCGCCATGAGCAGGCTCCCGTCCGGCAGCGGCTCCGGCAGCATGGCGTTCTCCAGTATCACGCGCGAGTCGCCGCCTAAGACCGGAATCGAGTAGATCCCCCGCGGCCCGTCCGTGTAGCGGTCGTAATAGATCAGCGATCCGTCGCTGGACCAACTGACGGATTGCAGGGGTCCTTGATCCCGGTCCCGGGTGAGGAGAGACCAGTTGCCGGACTCGGGCTTCATCACCGCGACCTGGGTCTGGCCATCGACCAAGGCTTGAAAGGCGAGCAGGTTACCGTCGGGGGAAAGCCGCGGGTTCAGTGCGACCTCCGGGCCCCCGAGCATCACGCCGGACCAGGAGACTGGCTCCGGTGTAGGCCAGATGATTCGCGTAGTGGCGACCGAAGCCGCCGCGATGGCGAGTGCGGCTATCGCCGCCGCTGCCCAGCGCTTCCATTTCGGATGGCGAGCGACGGCCAGTGCCGGCGGGCCGATCATGTTCGGTTCCGACAGCCGTTCCCGGGCGAGCTTCAGTTCGCGATAAAGATCTTTGGTCGAATCGTAGCGCTCGGCAGGATCCTTCGCGAGGCAGCGCTCGGCCACCCAGCGCAGGGGCGCGGGGACGGTAGCCGGCAGCGGTTCAGCCTCGTCGCGGATGATGGCCGCCATGGTTTCGGCGGCACTGGGTCGAACGAAGGCACGCTTGCCGGCGGCCAACTCATACACGATCAGGCCAAAGGAGAATTGGTCGCTGCGGGCATCCACGTTCTCGCCGCGTGCCTGCTCCGGACTCATGTAGGCCACGGTTCCCATCACCGTACCGGGGTCGGTGACGGCGGCGATGGTCATGGTGGCGTCCGAGGGAGGCATGGCCACGGAATACTTGGCGAGTCCGAAGTCGAGGATTTTCACGCGACCGGGATGGGGCGTCTTGGGTCCGGTGACCAGAATATTGTCGGGCTTCAGATCGCGGTGCGTGAAGCCGGCCGCGTGGGCCGCCGACATGCCGTCAGCGATTTGCACGGCCAGGTCGAGCAGCTTGCGCGGAGAATCGACGGCAGCGATGGGCGAGCCATCGATGAACTCCATCACCAGATAGCTGCCGCCCTCAGGCAGGGTGCCGAGATCGTACAACTGGCAGATGTTCGGATGGTTCAAGGCCGCCACGGCGCGTGCCTCCCGGGCGAAGCGCTGAGAGAATGCGCTCTTCGAAGTCTTGATGGCGACGAGGCGGTCGAGGCGGGTGTCGCGGGCCTTGTAGACTTCGCCCATGCCGCCGGCTCCTATGGGCGAGAGGATTTCGTAGGGTCCGAGATTGTCGCCTGAAGAGAGCGGCATGTAGTGATCTAGTTTAGCTGATCAAGGAACAACCAAGTCCTGAGTTCACGCGCAAACGGGAAGTTGGGCGGGCAAGGTTCGTCAGCAGATCTCAACTTCCGAGTGGCCGACCAACTGGACACGATTCATAAACACTGCGCCGTCAGGCAGGAGCCATACGGTAAGGTGTAGATTATCCCGTGCGTTATGAATGACTTGCAGGCGTCTCTCAGCTAACGCTGGCATCAGCCGCGGCGCACACGGCACTTCAGCGCCGTCGGCTGCATGCCCTGTTAGACAGCGATGACCTCGCGTTGGGCCTACTTCGCAAACCGCTGAAAGAGGCTGCGCGCGTTCGCCCCATCGATGTCTCGAAGCTCTTCTTCCGAGAGGCCCAAAGTGCGGAGACTCCCAACTGCCGCCCTGACGGCGGGCGCCGGGGTGAAAGGAAAGTCCGACCCGAACAGAACCTGTTTGGACGTGACCAGCTTGAGGAGTGGGCCAAACGCGGCCACATTGGCGGACCCCGCAGTGTCGTAATGGAGCTTCCGCAGTTGGTCGGCCCAACCCTGCTTTCCCATCATGCCGGCAGCGCCGTCCACGCGATTGACGAGGAAGGGTATCGTGCCGCCCGCATGCGAGAAAATGAACCGGATATTGGGCCATCGGTTAAAGGCGTCGCTGGCCAGGAGACTGACAATCGTCCGCGTGGTGCTGTGCGGGAACTCAATCATTGCGGACGGGATGCCAGGCAGAACGTCCAAATCGCAGCTGCACGTGTAGGGGTGGACATACACGATGAGCCCCCGGCGATTGATCTCCTCGAACACCGGCCTGAAACCGGCATCCCCGAGATAGCGATCGCCGTAATTGGTCATCAAGCCGACGCCGTCGCACTTGAGCGTCTCCACCGCGTGCCCCAGTTCCGAGAGGCTTGCCTTGACGTCCGGGAGCGGCAATGCCGCGAAGAAGCCGAACCGCTGAGGGTGATCGACAGCCATCTGCGCCGCGAACTCATTACAGGACCGAGCCAGGCGCTTCGCGAGACCCGCGTCGTTAAACCAGATGCCCGGCGCGCTGACTGAGACGACGGCCACGGCGATTCCGTTCTCGTCCATGACCCGCAATGACGCGGCAACGTCCCAGCCCTCTGGAAAACCGATGGGCGATGGTCGTCCAATGGCCTGGCGGCCCACGAGACGAACATACTCCGGCGGCAGAATGTGATGATGGGTATCGATTCGCCCAATAGAGGCGGTAGCGCCTCCACCGGTGTTCTCCTGCGCGAACAGCCGATGGCCGCACAGCATCGCCAGCCCTACGGTCCCGAGCGCCGCTGTGAATGTACGTCGCGTGACTGCATCCTGCGTCATGGCTTGTTGTTCTGTTCGCTGTCTAACTATTAGTGGACCGCGAAGCAGCGCGTATCCCCGACCGTCCTGATCCGGTCGTCATCCTCGCAGTCCCCCGAAATCCAAGGGTATTTTAGCACGAGTCCGGCCGCCAGACGGTGTGGATACACGCGAAGGCGCGAAGCTTCTGGCGTGGACCGGCGTCGGGGAAAGGGGCGACCACCGGTGCGCGGACAGCATCGACCAGGGCGGAGGGCTTGAGATCGAGGGACGCGCGTGTGCTCATGCTGGGCACGATAGCGGGGAGGCGTGACAGCGGAGGTCACTGCGGAACGTGGCAGGGTCGGGCCGCCACCGGAGAGGGTGCTGCCGCATCGCGTCGCCGGGCTGGCGGCTGGCTCGTCGTCAGCTGGACCGAGGAGTTGAAGCGCGTGGTGCCGACGAAGTGATCCGACACCTGGCCGTCCCGGGCTTGCGAGCGGCGGATCACTCCCTGCCTAGTCGCGTAGGGTAGATCAACCTTTCGCCGTCAGCGAGGAGTTATCGGCTTGAACGGCGCAAATGGCCGCCAATTCGTCGCAGCGAATGGAAGATGGTATGCTTGCCTGAATTATGCGATTCGGTGTTAAGGTTCTGGCTGAGTTGTTGACGCTAGTTGCGGTAGGTAGCGGACAGGAGTTTCGGCCTGAAATTCCAAAGGTTTGGGATGACGCAGCCTCGGCAGGTTTTGAGGTGCCGCTGGCGAAGCGCGATCGGTCGCCCAGGCACCTGAGTTCCAGCGAATACTATGCGCTGAAGGTGCGGCCCATCTACAAGACTTACCCGATGTATGAGCCCGGCAAAGAGCCGGCTGGGTATCTGGAATGGCTGAAGCAGCAGGAGCCGGAGATTGTGTTTGATCCGGCGAAGCTGAAGACCAAACGGGACTGGATTGCAGCCGGGAAGCTGGTGTTTGAAGAGGATGTGCTCCTATTTCCACTTCCACCAGGATGGCCGGCGGCCAGCGGAGGACTTCCAGCTTCAAGAGAAGGGATTCTGCCGCCCTTTCCCGATAGGAGCAAGTACATCATTCGCAAGAAGGGCGTGCTTGAAGTTGGCGAGAACTCCTGCGCCTCCTGCCATACGCGGGTGATGCCGGATGGCAGCTCTTTGCCCGGTGCGCAGGGGGTTTTCGGCGTACTCAAAGACCCACGGAAGGTGAGGGAGGAGGTGAGGGAATTGAATCCCGAGGCCTTGACTCAGATGCGAGAGGAGTTCTGGATCTTTTGGGGAGCGCCCTGGGTGGAGAGTAAGGAAGAATTCTTTCAACGGATGTCCTTTGAAGAGTTGGTGCGAGTGCGGCTTGGAGAGCACCCCGGAGTGGTTGAACGGCAGGGGACGAGTGGGACGCACCCCCCGCATGTTCCCTCGTTGATTGGTTTGAAGGATCGAAAGTACCTGGATTCGACGGGGTTTGCGCGGCATCGCTCGATTGGAGATCTGGCTCGTTATGCGGTGACGAATCAGGGGCTTGATACTATGGCTCATTACGGTGATTTTCAGCCCAGCCTGGAGCCGACGGCATTTGGCTCCGATAAGGGGACGCGCTATGGCGATGAGCAGTTATATGCGTTGGCGCTATACATCTATTCGCTGGAGGCACCGAAAAATCCGAACCAGGTCGATGATCTGGTCAGACGGGGGCAACAAATCTTTTCGCGGCAGGGTTGCGCGGGTTGCCATCCACCTCCGTTGTATACGAACAATAAGTTGACACCGGCCAGGGGATTCACTGTGCCGGCGGATTTGCGCAAGACCGATGACATTCTTGACGTGAGTGTGGGGACCGACACGACGCTGGCCCTGAAGTCGCGGCGGGGGACAGGCTTCTATAAAGTACCTTCGTTGCGCGGGGTTTGGTACCGCAATGCGTTTGGGCATGGAGGGTGGGTGGACACCCTTGAGGAGTGGTTTGACCCGGCGCGAGTGAAGAGCGACTATGTGCCGAACGGTTACTGGATGCAGCCGGGGCCGATCGAAGGCCATGAGTTTGGCCTGAAGTTGTCCGTGGAGGACCGGAAGGCGTTGATCGCGTTCTTAAAGACGCTGTAACTCATCGGACAAGCCGGGAGACTCTCTCCTTGTCGCAAAGGGGCGAGTAATCCTACCGGGCCGACGCTACAGCTCCGTTTGCCGGCCAACTCTCCCCTATGCCGTTAGCCAGGATTGATGACGCGCTTCACTGCTCCGGGACACGATCAATCCAGGTGTCTCCGAAATACATCCGCACGGGTCGTCCGCTCTGCTCCACGAATCGTACCTTCTCGCCCACAACGCCGAAAATGCTCCCTCCACCCGTGGGCGCCGCGAAACGGAATTCTCCGCTGCCAAGTGGCTCGAGCAGGATCGGACTATCGAGGTTCGGCGCATTCGGCATAATGACGACCAGTTTCTTGTTTAGCAATACGACTTGCCGATCTCCCCAAAGGCCACGATAAAGCCCAGCGAAGCGCTCCCACGCCGGATCCCAGGCGAGCGTTGGCGGCTTGGTCATCGCCGCCTTTGCCACCGCTTCTCCTACGCTAGCCATCAACTGCTGCGCGATATCGGCAGGGAATGAATCGTTCGTGTTTGTGAGGACGATGACCCCTACCTTGTCATCCAGTTGAATGAGTGTTTGTGTAGTATTACCGGGATAGGCGCCGGCGTGGCCGACGTAGGTCTTGCCCTTGACGCGGTAGACATCGAACCCGAGACCTGTCCCGGAAGTCCAATCCTCCTCGACTGAACGCACTCGCAGCATCTCGCGCCATGATCCGCCGCTGACGATTTGTCGCCCCCCTCGCGGCCCGCGCCGGAACTGCGCCGAGAGAAATCTCGCGAGATCCTCGACGTTCGAGCTAGCTCCAGTCGCCGCAGCCATTCCACGCGAATCGATGAAAGTAACTACCTCCCGCGAACCGTCTGGCATTCGGCGGCCGTAGGGAACAGCGAGCCCCGCAACGTTCTTATCCACGCTGGAGGAATCCATGCCAAGCGGTTTGAATATGTTGCGTTCGACAAAGTCAGCCCAAGGTGTTCCGCTTACTTTTTCGACTACCAATCCAGCAAGGGCAAATGCAAAGTTGGAGTACTTCCAACGTACGGATGGAGTAAACG
>JADGNS010000228.1 GCA_017883355.1 Candidatus Solibacter sp. | reverse complement strand
CTTCCAGTCCGGGGCGCTCTTCGATTCCCTCACCGTCGCCGAAAACGTGCTCTTCTCCCTGGAACTCCGCCAGGATTACGACTTTCAGAATAAGGAAGACGTGGTCAAAGGCCTGCTCCAGATGGTGGACATCGCCGATGCCGCCGACGCCTATCCCTCCGACCTCTCCACCGGGGACAAACGCGCCGTGGCCATCGCCCGCGCCCTCGCCGCGCAGCCTCAGTGCGTCCTCTACGACGAGCCCACCACCATGGTGGACCCCATCATGAGCGACCACCTGGGCGACCTCATGCTCCGCCTCAAGAAGCAGTTGAAGCTCACCAGCGTGGTGGTCACGCACGATCTCGATCTCATGTACAAGGTGGCCGATCGCGTGGTGTTCCTGTACGATGGCGGCGTGATCTTCTTCGGCCCCATCGCCGACCTGGAAAAGAGCCCCCATCCGCACATTCAGGAATTCCTGGAGATGGATAAGGTGCGCGGGGTATAAACCGTGCTCCCCCTCCTGCTCGCCGCCTTTGCCCTCAAGCCGACGCTCGACCATCCTCCGGCCATTACCGGCAACTGCAACCCGGCCCGCGTGCATTTCACCGGACACATCCGCGCCGATGCCCCGGGCCCGGTGAAATACACCTGGGTACGCAGCGACAAACCCTCCACCGCCACCTTCACCCTCGACTTCACCGCGCCGGGATCCCTGCCGGTCACTTACGACTGGCTCCTCAAGGGGCCGGCCCACGGCTGGGTTGTGCTTCAAGTGATCTCGCCCGAAGCCGCCAATTCCGGCATGGTGCGTTTTCAGGTGAAATGCGGCAAGTAGGCCCGCCGTTAATCCGCTTTTCTCACCGGCGTCGGCCGGGGTATGTGGCGCAGTCCTGCTGCGTCCCCCGGCGGTCGAACGTTGGTGGGCAAAGTCCGCAGGTCCGGCGCTCCGGCAAAAATGCCTGAAGTGGCGGGAAACTGGCGTATACTGCGCTAATAACCGTGGGAGTTCTCAGTATTCTGTCTTCCAGGAGGAACCATGCCGGACGAGTCCACTGCAGGCGATCCCGCGACAAGCTCAGAAGTAGTCCCTGAGGCGGCAAGTCGGGAACAGCACACAACGTCGTGGGTCCTCCCGGTTGTCACGGCAGTGGTGCTGATCGCCGCCTTCTGTCTCTATTACTTCGTGTACGTAAAGGCTCAGCGCGAGTACCTGGGCAATCGCAACTTTCGATCCCTGGCGGCCCTGGGGGATCAGCTCCAGGCGCAGGTCACGATTCACGGGAGCATTCTGGAGTTTTATGCCGACCTGTCAAACAAAGAACAACATGAAAAGGACTCCCATCGCGCCAAAGTCGATTTCGTGAAACAGATTCTCGTGGTTCGGCCCGAGGACAAGGGCGTGCCGGAGGAAGCCCGGGAAGCTCGAAAAGACTATATGAGATTCCTGGCGCCGACGTTTGAATTGGCCGATCCGTCAACCAAAAGGTCGTCCGAACACGCATCCCAAAGGCTCACGACACTGCACCGCAACGGCCGCTGGGTCCTGGAATTCGACGCCCTTCGGGAGAAAGATGCCGCTAATTTCCGGGGTTCGCTGGTGCTCGAGGACCTGTTCCATCCGCTGGTCGGCTCGCTGCCCTTCGATGACATTCTTCTGGCATCCGATTCCGGCGAAATCGTGTATCAATCCAAGAATGACGGTCCCCGGTTCACGACGCTGGCAGCTCTGCTGGATAACCAGCCCGGTGGCGCCGCGAAGAAGCCCTCGGGGGACTCGGCCGGGACCGCGTCGAAAGCGGAGCCAGGGTCGAAAACGGAGCAGACGGCGAAGGCGGAGTCCGCGCCGAAAGCGGATCCCGTTTCCATCCACCTGACGGATGTTACCCTGACCGGCACAAGCTACAAGCTTTTCCTGCAGCCGGTTCTTATCGATGCATTCAATGACGACCCTAACAGCACAGAAGAACGGCACCAGTGGATGCTCTGTGGGCTGAGATCCTCCGCGACCCTGGAGTGGGAGGCGATGGCCATTTCGTACACGCTCATGATTTGGCTCACCGCCCTGCTTGTCGCGATCTGTATCGGCGGCCCGATCCTCAAGTTGTTTCTCATGAACCACCGCGAGCGCTTTCGGCTGCGGGAACTGGGGTTTCTCGGTCTCTTTCTGGTTCTGTTGAGCGGCGTATTCACCCTGTCCGGACTCCAGGCGGCGTACTTTCGCTCCAGTGACGACAACCCCGACGGGCCGTTGCAGCAGCTTGGCAAGAATCTTTCGAAGGACATCCATCTCGAGCTGGGGCTGATGCGCGACCAGTTGCTGGAAATGTGCAAGACGCCAGCGCTGCTACACGATCTGCAGACGGCCGTAAACAAAGAGGTGACCCGGCAAAGGATCCTCGACCCGCACTCAAAGAATCCCCCAGACTCAACGGTGAGTACTTTCGACGAGTATTCCGACAAAGTTGCGAGCGCCGCCACGAAACACACTAACTTCAACTTCAATAATGTATTCTGGACCGATGATGACGGACAACAGTTGGTCAAATGGAGCCCGGGCGACTACGTCACACCGTTCATCGATGTTTCTGGAATGCGCGCTTTCACCGAGCCAAAAACCAGCTACCTGGACGCTGCCGCTCAGGGTCCGCCGCTGCACTTCGATTCGCTGTTGCCTCCCAACAGGCTCGAATATCTGGTCGGGCTGGTCATGAACACCAAAGATTGCATTCCGGCCCTCGATAATCCCGAGATATTAAGAGGGGATATCGGCGGCGGTCAGGCGTTTCTGACCGCTCAGCCATTTTCCCTCATTGATCCCGTGTTGCCGTTCGGTTACGGATTCGCGCTGATCGAACAAACCGGTCTCGTCCTGTTTCACTCCGATAAGACGAGAAACATGCGGGAGAACTTCCTCCAGGAGAGCGAGGGGAACAGAGAGCTCTCGGCAGCGGTCTTCGGCCATTCGACGCCGGGCTCTTTGACCATCAGGTACCGGGGCAAGGACTACCGGGCGCTGGTGCTTCCGATCACCGGCCTGTCGCAAGCGCCCTGGTCCCTCATCGTTTACCGCGACCTCACGTCCGTCCGGACTCTCGACTTGCAGTCCATGACCATGGCTTTTACTTTGTTTTTGATGTTCTTGACGGGACCGGCCCTGTGCATCGCCGCCTGGTGTCTCATTCGCCGGCCCCGTTTCGCCCCGGAATTCGTCTGGCCGAATCCGGCTCGTATGGCAACCTACCGTTATCTAATCGGGCTCTATGCGGTATTGATCGTTGTTTTCCTGTTTCTGGGTTTCGCCGTTTCGTCCGAGGAGAGCGTCATTGCATGCGCGGCAGTTCCTTACACGGCCCTGCTGCTGACGTTTTGGTGTTTCCGGGTGTATCCCGCATTGGGGGACGACCGCACAAGGCGCGAGAGGCGGGTGCTCTTGCCGGCGGCCCTAACGGGACTGGGCGCCATCCTTTTGCTGGCGGTGCTCCGCGCGGAATGGGACCGTTCGAAGGACCTCTTGCTGCTGTTGGGTGTTGGTGGAATCGCGGTGGTTCCTTTACTTCGCCGGCCGCGCGTGTATGTCGCGCGGACATTCAAGCACTGGTACTGGCCCAGCGGTGCGCTCAGAGGGAGTTCCCGTCGTCCCGGACCGGGGCCATTCGACTTTCGGGCCTGCTACACTCTCAGCGTCCTGTTGCTGCTGTTGCTCATGGGCGTGTTGACGCCGATGGCCCTGTTCCGCGCCAGCCTCAGTGTGGAGCGGAGGTTGCAGCTCAAACAGGCGCAATTGCATCTGGCATCGACGCTGGAGCGGCAGCAGAGGGTGATCGACGATCAGCATGAGAACGGAGATCGCGGCGACCTTACGTATCGCGAGTTCTTCCGGGACACCTTCGAATGGACCAAAATGAAGTTCGAGCCGCTGTTCCTGTCGGATGGCAAGCCTTCGATCCGAGACCACTCCGCCGCTCGCGGCGCGGAGATCTACAGCGCTTGGTTCCGGCGCCTCATCTACTCGCTGCACCACGACTATAACGATGCAGCCACGGAAACGTTGGGTGTCATTTCGGAACGCGCCGATTCCGACCCGGATTGGACATGGCTACCCGACGGGCCGGCGATTGAACTTGTCTGGCACGGAGCTCATCCTCCGGCCAGTGCCGACGATAAACCGCCGCGGGAACACGATCTCATCATCCGGTCGAACGTGCCGGCCTTCTCTGCCGGCGACACATGGATTGCGGTGGAGATTGGTGCCGGCGTCATGCTCGTCATCGGCGGCCTGTTCTGGGCGCTGGCGCAGACGCTGTTTCTTTTCCCCATTTCCCCGCTGAAACTGAACGGGTACCAACAAGTTGCGGAATCGCTTCGCGACGGGCGCAATGTCCTGATTCTGCTGCCTCCGGTTTCGGATTGGCAATGGGAGGAGCCCACGTGGAAGATGGACCTGGCGCAGCTCGCGACCAAGCCCAAATGGGCCGAGCTTTTGGACCTGGACACGGTGCCGCGCCAAACGTTGATTGAGATCCGGCGCTTCGAATACACCACGGGCGATCCCGAAATCGACAACCAGACGCTCCTTCTGCTGGAGCGGCTGATCCAGCGGGCGGATACCCAGGTTGTGGCCGTCATGACCGTCAATGAGTCGCCCGAGGACTACCGGCGCCAGTATCCAAACCTCGAAGTGATTGACCTCCGCGAGGAACCCTTCCAATGGCTGGCGGCGTATGCAGGCCCGGCGCGCGACCTGATCTGGAAAGAGTGCGGGCCCCTGCCGGCCTTGTGGCCCATTGGAGCGCAGCTCGCAAGAGATATCAGGACGGAAGCCATCCAATCCGAAGACACCATTGCATCCGAGATTCTGGAGCGGGCCGATGCGTACTACCGCATGATCTGGCACGAATGCTCCGGGGAGCAGAAATTCGTACTCGCACAACTGGCGGTCGACGGCCTGGTGAATCCAGTCAACGGACGTGCCGTGCGGCAATTGGTACGCCGGGGTCTGATTATTAAGAGCCCGCAATTTCAGATCATGAACGAGAGCTTCCGGCGATTCTTGCAGTCCGCTGCCACTGTTGAATTGAAGCAGGAGTGGGCGCACGAATCACGGCAAAGCGGATGGGGAAAAGCGCATGGCGTTGTCTTTACCACGATGATCCTGGTCGGCGTCTTTCTGCTCGCGACGCAGAATGATCTCTTGCAGTCGTCAGCGGGTTACGTCACCGCTGCTCTTGGGGCATTCGGCACGCTCGCCAAGTTGTTCAACACGGTGCGTGGCGCACCGGCAGAGAAACGCAGCTAGGTGTGGCCTAGGCTTGGGTTAATCCGCGCGCAACGCATCCACCGGCGGCATTCGCGACGCACGGCGCGCCGGCAGGTAGGCAGCTAACAGGGCGACCGATGCCAGCACCAGCGGCACTGTAATGAAAGTTGCGGCGTCGTGCGCGCCCACCCCGAAGAGCATCGTCTTAAGGAGGCTGGTGAGCAGCATGGCACCAGCCAAACCGGCCGCGGTTCCGCCCAGTACGAGTCGTGCGCCCATCCCGAGAACCAGCGCGGTGATGCGCCCCGGGTCCGCACCAAGCGCCACCCGCACGCCGAACTCGCGCGTGCGTTCGGTGACCGTGTAGGCCAATACGCCGTAGATCCCTACCGCCGCCAGCAGTAGCGAGACCAGCGAAAAACCAACCAACAACAACGCGCTGAAACGCTGCCGCGAGAAGGTCTCGCGCACGATGGTGTCCATCACCTCGATTTCCGCCACAGGCTGCGCTCCATCGAGCCCGCGGATCACGCGGCGGACCGGCTCGGCCAGGCTCCGGGGGTCGCCGGAGGCGCGCACCACGAACACCATCTGCCCGGTCGCCATGTGCGCGTGAACGTAATACACGGTGGGCGTGGGCTCGTGATCCACCGCGCCTTCCTTCACGTCGCCCACCACGCCGATGATCTCGCCGAAGGGGTTGGTGTCTTGCATCAGGGCGTTGATCTGTTTGCCGAGCGGCGCCTCTGGGGCCAGGTACCGGCGGGCGAAGCCCTCGCTGATGACAAAGCGATAGGGGGAGTCCATCGTGTTGTCGGCGGCGGAGAAATCGCGTCCGCTACGAATTGGGATTCCCATTGCCTGGAAGTAACCGGGCGTGACCGTGCGAATCGTGGCCACAAGTTCCTCGCCCGGCTTGGCTGGCGGACGCCCTCCGATATTGACGTACGTTCCCGAGGCCTGGCCGCTGAACGGAAGATAGTTGATCGCGCTGGCCGCGCGCACGCCCGGCAGGGTCCGGATCTGGTCGAGGGCGCGCTGGAAGAATTGCAGGCGCGGCGCCGGTTCCGGGTAGCGCGCGCGCGGAAGGCTTACGCGGAAAGTCAGTACGCCCGAAGGGTCGAGTCCGGGATCCACGCCCTGCAAACCGATCAGGCTGCGAAACAGCAGGCCCGCCCCGGCGAGCAGCGCCACGCTGAGCGCCACCTCCGCCGCTACCAGTCCGCGGCGCAATCCGCTGTGGCCGCCGATGCTGCCGCGGCCGCCGTCGCGCAGTCCGGAGAACAGGCCGGCACGCGAGGCGGCGAGCGCGGGGGCCAGTCCGAAAACGATTCCCGTCCCCAGCGCTAGCGCCACCGCGAAGCCGAGAATCCGCAGATCGATCGAGATCTCGGCGCCGCCCACCAGATCGCGAGGCGCCAGCGCCACCAGAGCGAGCACGGCGCCGCGCGCCAGCAAAATGCCCAGCAGCCCGCCGGACAACGCCAGCACGATGCTCTCGGTCAACAACTGGCGCCCTACCCGGGCGCGCCCCGCGCCCACCGCGGACCGCACCGCAATCTCCCGCCTGCGGGAATTATGACGGGCCAGCAGGAGATTGGCGACGTTGGCGCACGCCACCGCCAGCAGCAGCCCCACCGCCCCCAGCAGCACCCACATCGACGTTTTCACCGTACGCACCATGGAATCGCGCAACGGTTCGAGCTTCACGCTCCAGTTCGTATCGAACACGGGGTAGGCGGCCGCGAGCCGCCGCGCAATGGCGCTCATCTGCGCCTGCGCCTGCCGCATGCCGGCTTGCGGCTTGAGCCGTGCCACGCTCATCATGTAGCGGCCGGCTGCCTTTCGGTAATCGAGCGCCGGGTCCAGCCCCATGGCAGCCCAGACGTCAATTTCCCGGTTGCGGAAGTAGAAGCCCGGAGGCATGATCCCAATCACTGTGGCCGGACGG
>JADGNS010000227.1 GCA_017883355.1 Candidatus Solibacter sp. | reverse complement strand
GTGATCGTCGAGCGCCTTGTCGTCTTTGGCCGAGCGGCGGAGAAGTTCGATCTCCGTGTTATCGAACATGGCGCGCACCACGACGAAGCCATCCTCGCGGTACTGTTTGACTTCCTTCTGGTTGAGCGGTCCTCTTGCCATTTGGTTGTCCCCCAATCTTGCGGTTTAGTTCCGAATTCCGGCCGCTTGCATGAGGCGGTCGGTTGCGGTGAAGGCCTCGCGCACCCACTCCACGATCTTGGCGGGCTCGGGCGAGTACTCCAGTTCGATGCTGACGGTACCGGAGAAGCCAGTGGCCTTGAGCGCCTGTAAATAGGGCGGGAAATCGACCACGCCGCGGCCGGGCGGGAGGTCGCCGTGGTTCGTGCCGTCGCAATCGGAGAAGTGGACGTGGGCGGTGCGTCCGGTGAGAGCGGCGAGGTCCGGCGGGGCGGAGCGGGCGAGCGCGAGGTGGGAAACGTCGACATTCGCCTTGACGGCGGGATGCGCGACGTCGTCGAGAAAGCGGATCATTTTCGGGAGATCGTTGATCAGCGAGAGGTGGAAGGGCTCCAGTTCGAGGGCAATTTCGAGACCGAGCCCGGCGGCGTGTTGGCCGAGTTCGCGGACGTGCTCTACGGCCCAGTTCCACTGATCGCGCGGGGCGATGACTTCCTGCTGCCAGATGTACTCGCCGAGCACGAGCAACAGATTCCGGCCCTCGAGTTCATACGCCAGATCGAGGTACGCCTTGGCGCGCCGCACATGATAGCGGCGCACTGGGGTATTGAAATCGGCGATCCCGAGGGCACAGCAGACGGTCGAGACCACCGGCAGTTTCATCTCCCGGCATGTGTCCTTGATCAGGCGTCTTTCACGAACGTCAATCTCCATGGGGTCGGCAAAGATATCGATGGTGTCGAAGCCGATCTCTTTCGTGAGGCGGATGCCTTCGGCGGTTCCGACGGGCGATCCGAGCCAGGCGGAGCTGATCAATCCAAGTTTCACGATTTGCCTCCCTCAATTATTTCCTGAATGAGCACGGGACGGTGCTCGTCGAGCGAGCGGTAGCAGGCGTCGACCAACGCGATGGTGCCAAGATTTTCGCGGCCGCCGATTTTCGGGGCGCGTCTTTCGGTCAAGCTGTCGAGCAGTTCTCCCATGGTGCCCTGGAAGGCATCGGGGAACCAGACCTCGGGCCACTGGGGCGCGAACCAGACGCCCGGCTGGCGTTTGGTGGCGAACCGAATGGTACTGGGCACGGCATTGGGGTATGCGGGCCAGCCGATGGTGCCCTGGGCGAGTCCGTCGGTGCCTTCGACGCGCCACTTGATATAGGTATCGGAAGCGGCGCCTTCGCGCGCGGGGCCGGTCCAGACATCGTCCCACGAGGAGGCGCGGAATCCGTTGGCGTACTCGAGGATATAGAGCACGATGCCATCGCGGTGGGGGAATGTGGTGCGCGGATCGGTTCGCGCGCTGGCGAAGGCGAATTCGGGGTCGCCGAACAGAAAGCGGAAACAGTCCAGGTGATGAATGCTCATGGCGGCGAGGGTGAGTCCGGGATAGTCGCGCAGCCAAGTCTGCCAATGTGGAATGGCGCGCATTTCGATGGTGGCCAGGACGGGCTCGCCGAGGTCGCCGCGGTCGAGCAGGGTCTTGAGCGCGCGGATGGACTGGTCGTAGCGCATGTTCTGATTGACGGCGAGCACGATCCCCGCTTTCTCACAGGCTTCGACGACGGCCACGGCATCGCGATAGTTCATCGCCAGGGGCTTTTGGGCCAGGATGCCGCGGATGTGGCCGGCGTGCCGTGCGGCCTCGGCGATGATTTGCGGCTGCACGTCCGGAGGAACGGCAATGTCCAAGACCTGGAGGGAAGGGTCGGCGATCAGCTCCGCGTAGGATTCGTACACACGGGCGATGCCGCGGGCGAAAGCGACCTCGCGTGCCTGCTCCACTGGTTTGCCGGCGATTGCGGCAATATCGAGGCCGAGTTTTCTGTAGGCCACCAGGTGGACGTCGCGCATAATGAAGCCGCTGCCGATGGCGCCGATGCGCCAATCGCGCCGGATGGGCGGCGGCGGCATGTGGTGGAGTTCGAGATTGATCATTTCAGGCTGCCGTTGACCGCTTGAAATACTCATCACGGTCGCCCTTGATGTTATAGCACTGCATCGTGCAGCGGTGCAGGCCGCCCGCGGACCTGGGCGGAAAGGGATCGTGCAATCGTGTTTAACTATGGACAATCCGGAATGGCTATGAGACAAGCAGTGCTGTTTTTCCTGTGTGTCGCGGCGCTCGCCGCGCAGCCCCCGAAAATGACCACCGTGCTCTACGGCGCCTCGTACTATCACGAGTACATGCCGTATGAACGGCTGGACAAGGACATCGAACTGATGCAGAAGGCGGGCCTCAGCGTGGTGCGCGTGGGCGAATCCACGTGGACCAGTTGGGAGCCGCGCGAGGGCCAGTTCGAATTCGCGTGGATGGAACGCGTGCTGGACGGCATGCACAAGGCGGGAATCAAAGCCATTCTCGGAACGCCGACCTACTCCATTCCGCCGTGGCTCTATCGCAAACACCCGGAGATCCTGGCGACGCATCTGGACGGGAAGCAGGCGGCCTACGGCATCCGGCAGAACATGGATATCACGCATCCGGTTTACCGCCACTACTGCGAGCGCGTGATTCGCGAGATCCTCAACCACTTCAAAGGTCATCCGGCGGTCATCGGCTACCAGATCGATAATGAGACGTCGAACTACGGCGCGGCGGGCCCGCTGGTGCAAGCCAATTTTGTCGATTACCTGAAACGGAAATTCGGTTCCGTGCAGCAGTTGAACAAAGCCTGGGGATTTGTCTACTGGGGCCAACTGGTGAACGATTGGGACGAACTGCCGGCGCGCGACGGCATCCTCAATCCCGGCTACAAGCTCGAATGGGAACGGTTCCAGCAGGCGCGGGTGACGGAGTTCCTCGGCTGGCAGGCCAAGCTGGTAAACGAGTACAAGCGGCCGGGCCAGTTCATCACCCAGGATTTCAGCGGCGGGCTGCACACCGACATCGACCAGTGGGCCATCGCGCGGAGCCTGGATATCGTGGCCACGAATCCTTATTACCCGGTTCAGGACGATCTGGATTTCGCCGCCCCGACGCTTACCGACGATGTGGCGCGTTCGTTGAAGGGCGGGAACTTCCTGGTGACGGAAACCAACGCGCAGACCATCGGCTGGGATTCGAAGGGGCAGTTTCCGCCCTACGACGGCCAACTTCGCATGAACGTTTATGGGCACCTGGCGGATGGCGCGAACATGGTGGAGTACTGGCACTGGCATTCACTGCACTACGGCCAGGAGACCTACTGGAAGGGGCTGCTCTCGCACGACCTGGAACCGAACCGCATCTATGACGAGGCGTCGCGTGTGGCGCATGAACTGCAGAAGATCGGCCCGCGGCTGGTAAATCTGCGCAAGACGAACGACGTGGCCATCTTCTACAGCATCGATTCTTACCACGGGATCAAGTTCATGCCGTTTGCGGAGAGGACGGATTACATGACGCTGACGCACCAGTTCCACAAGGCGCTCTACGGAATGAATGTGGGCGTCGATTTCGTCACGCCGGAATCGGCGGATCTGGCGCGGTACAAGGTGCTGCTGGTGCCGCCGCTGTACGTGGCGTCGGATGCCACGCTACGGAAGCTATCCGAGTACGTCCGCAATGGCGGGCATCTGCTCTTGACGTTCAAGAGCGGATTCACGGACGAGAGTGACACGGTGCGCTCCACCATGGCACCGGGACCGCTGCGCGAAGCGGCGGGCATCCACTACCAGGAGTTCTCGAGCCTGCAAGCGCCGCTGGGATTGAAGGGCGACCCCTACCAGGCGGGCGCGGCGAACCGGGTTTCGAATTGGGTGGAGATGATTGTTCCGGACACGGCGAAGGCCCTCGCGTATTACGACCATCCCTTCTTCGGGCGCTATCCGGCCATCACGCGGAACAGCTTCGGGAGAGGCTCGGTGACGTTCGAAGGGACTGTGCTTTCCGATGCCCTGCAGGCCAAGGTCGTGGCCGAACTATTGAAGGCTGCCGGGCTGACGGGACCGGACCAGCAATTGCCGGAGAAGATACGGGTGAAGCACGGTACCGGCAACAGCGGCAAGGCGATCCACTACTACTTCAACTACTCGGGGTCCGAACAGAAGTTCGCGTATGCGTATGCGGCGGGCAACGATCTGCTGAGCGGGAAGGCGGTGGAGCGGTCCCAGCAAATGACACTGGCGGCCTGGGATGTCGCCATTGTCGAAGAACGATAAGGCATGATCATGAAACCGATTCTTCTCATTCTTCTCTCACTGACCGGTCTCAGCGGACAAACCCATGCGCGGGAATTCCATGTCTCTGTCAAGGGAAGCGACAGCAACGACGGCTCGGCATCGAGACCATACCGGACGATTTCCGCCGCGGCCGCGGTGGCGCAACCGGGCGATGCAATCACCGTGCATGAGGGGACCTACCGGGAACGCGTGACACCGCCGCGCGGAGGCGAGTCCGAATCGAAGCGGATCGTGTACCAGGCGGCTCCGGGCGAGAAGGTCGCGATCAAGGGATCGGAGGCGATCCGCAACTGGAAGCCATTCCTGGCGGGTGTGTGGAAGGCGACGGTGCCGAACTCGTTTTTCGGCGGCTACAATCCCTACAAAGACCTGATCGCTGGGGATTGGTTCACGGACAAAGGGCGGCCGCACCACACCGGCGAAGTTTATCTCAACGGCAAATCTCTCTGGGAGACAAACCTGCTGGAGCGTGTGCTGGATCCGCAGGCGTCGCCAGACGGCCGGGATCGCGAGGGTTCGACGTGGGTCTGGTTCGCCGAAAGCGACGAGAAGAATACTTACCTCTACGCCAACTTCCACGACAAGAATCCCAATGGGGAACTGGTGGAGATCAACGTGCGCGACAGTTGCTTCTACCCGGACCAACCGGGGCGCGACTATATTACGGTGCGCGGCTTTCAGATGAGCCAGGCCGCCACGCAATGGGCGGCGCCGACGGCGGAGCAGATCGGGCTGATTGGCACCCACTGGAGCAAGGGCTGGATTATCGAGAACAATGTGATCAGCGATTCGAAATGCGCGGGCATCAGCCTGGGCAAGGACCGCAAGACGGGCCACAATGTGTGGATCAACGACCCGCGGAAGGATGGCGCCACGCATTACAACGAAGTGATCGTGCGTGCGCTGGAAGCGGGCTGGTCGCGAGAAAAGATCGGGTCGCACGTGGTGCGCAACAATGTGATCTTCAACTGCGAGCAGGCCGGCATTGTGGGAAGCCTGGGCGCCGTGTTCAGCCAGATCGCGAACAACCACATCTACAATATCTGGGCCAAGCGGCAGTTCACCGGCGCGGAAATGGCGGGCATCAAACTGCACGGCGCGATCGACGTGGTGATCAAGAGCAACCGCATTCACAATGCGGGCCGCGGATTGTGGATGGACTGGATGGCGCAGGGCACGCGGATCACCGGCAATCTTCTGTACGACAACAGCACGGACGACCTCTTCGTCGAGGTAGATCACGGGCCGTTCCTGGTGGACAACAATCTCTTCCTCTCGGGCTTGAGCCTGCTCGACGTGTCCGAGGGTGGAGCCTATGCGCACAATCTGATGACGGGAAGGATTCGCAGCGTGCCCGAACCCCGACGCTCGACGCCGTATCACAAGGCGCACTCGACTGCGCTCGGCGGATTGAGCAGCACGGTGGGAGGCGACGACCGTTTCTACAACAACATGTTCGTGGGGAATGGCGCGCCGCCTGCGAGCGGCGCCGAGGCCGATGCGAACCCGCTGCGCTTCGGCGGCTACGGATTGTGGGTCTACAACCAGCGGGAGTATCCGCTGATGACGGGCGGCAATGTGTACTGGAAGGGCGCGGGCGGATACTTTGAGGAGCGCGGCGCGCTGCACACGCCCGCGGCGGACCCCAAACCCGAAATCGTCGAGGAGGGCGAGAGCGTGTATCTTCGCCTGAACTTAAGCGCGGATGTCGGGAAGGCCGCGACCAGGCTGGTAAATACCGAACTCCTGGGCAAGGCGAAGGTTTCCGGGCTGGCGTACGAAAACGCCGACGGCTCCGCGCTGGCGGTCGATACAGACTATTTCGGCAAGGCGCGCAAAGCGGCGGCCCCTTCCGCCGGACCTTTCGAGGATCCGGGTCAGGGAGCGCTGAAGCTGAAGGTCTGGTGATCGAAGTCATGCCGGATACCCGATGGCAAACCCGCAGCTACTCGTATCGCATCGCGTCGGTCACGGCGTTGAGCGGATTCCTGTTCGGTTTCGACACGGCGATCATCAACGGCGCGATCGTCTTTCTTCGCCGGCAGTTCCGGTGGACGGAGATCGAAACCGAATTCGCGGCGGGGAGCCTGCTGGCCGGGTGCGCGCTCGGCGCGGGAGTAGCCGGCGCTCTCAGCGACCGTTTCGGCCGTAAGATCGTGCTGCTATTGTCGGCGGTGATTTTCGCGCTCTCCTCGGTGGCGACGGCGCTGCCCAACGGGCTGGGCGGGTTTGTCGCCGCGCGAGTGGTGGCGGGTGTCGCCATCGGTATCGCTTCGATGCTGGCGCCGCTCTATATCGCGGAGGTCTCTCCGGCGGCGATCCGCGGGCGTCTCGTGAGCATGAATCAGCTCGCGATCGTGCTGGGCATTCTGATTTCCTATCTGGTGGGGTGGGCACTGGCCGGTGTTGGCGAGGGAAGCTGGCGGTGGATGTTCGCCGTCGCGGCGGTGCCTTCGCTATTGTTTTTCGGCGCTCTGTTTTTCGTGCCGGAAAGCCCCCGCTGGCTTGTGAAAGAAGGCCGGCACGACGAAGCGGCGGGCGTGCTGGCGAGATTGGGCGAGCCGCCATCGCAACTGCGCGAGATCGAGCGCGCGGTCGCCGAGGAGAGCGGATCTCTGCGGCAATTGCTGGAGCCCGGAATGCGCCGTCCGCTGGTAATCGGCATTACGCTGGCGATTCTTCAGCAGGTCACCGGCATCAACACGGTACTCTACTACGGGTCCATCATCTTCACCGAGCAGGCGGGGGCGGCGAGTACTTCCGCGGCGTTGTGGGCGAACGTTCTGGTGGGCGCCATGAATCTGGTCTTCACGGTGATTGCGCTGTTCACCATCGACCGCCTGGGACGCAAAGTTTTGCTGATCTCGGCGGCGGCGGGCATGGGACTCGCGTTA
>JADGNS010000226.1 GCA_017883355.1 Candidatus Solibacter sp. | reverse complement strand
CCATACGGCGCTAGCCATCGTGACGCTGGGCGCGCTGCTGGCGGTGATCCACCCTCCGAACGCGGCGCAACTGAGCGGGCTGCTCGAATTCACCCCGGAGCTTACGCCGCTCAGCCCGATCGCGCGGCACGTGGAAGCCGCGCCCGCCGTGGCGCCAATTCGCGTCCTCACCACCCTGCCGCACGCCAGGCTCACCCCCGCCGGACCAGTGCTGGACGATTCCGCGGGCGTGCTCGACGCCTTCTACTGCGCGCTCCGCCGCACCGGGAATCGCGAGCCTGGCGCGGTCACCCGCATCGTCCACTACGGCGATTCGCCCACCACCGCCGACCTCATCACCGGCGACATTCGCTCGCTCCTGCAAGCGCGCTTCGGCAACGCCGGCCACGGCTTTATTCTGCCGGAAAAGCCCTGGGCGTGGTATCAGCACACCGGCGTGCGCGTCAACGGCTCGGGCTGGCAGATGGTTCCGGCAAGCCGCTTCGAGGCGCGCGACGGCCTGTTCGGCCTGGGCGGCGTCAGTTTCACCGGCGGCCCTTCCGCCGAAAGCACAATCGTATTTGAGAAAGCCGCTTACACGCGATTCGAAGTCTGGTTCCTGCGCCAACCCGATGGTGGCAGCCTGACCCTCTCCGCCGATGACGTGAAGCTCGGCCGCATCGATACCGCGGGCGAAGCCAAGAGTGGCGATTTCGCCGCGTTCCAAACCACCGCCGCCGCCTCCACCCTGACTTTGCGCGTCGTCCAGGGCCAGGTTCGCCTGTTTGGCGTCAGCGCCGAAAACTCCGGCGCCGGCCTGGTCTATGACAGCCTCGGTCTGAACGGCGCATCGATCACCGTCCTCTCCCGCATGTTCAACCAGAGCCACTGGGCAGCCGAACTCCAGCACCGCCAGCCCGATCTGGTCGTGGTCAACTACGGCACCAACGAGGCCGATTTCCCGGCCTTCATCGATACCCAGTACGAGAAGGAACTGCGCGAGGCCATCCGGCGCCTGCGCGCCGCGCTGCCCGAGACGTCGCTTCTGATCATGAGCCCGATGGATCGCGGGTACAAAACCGGACCGGGTGAGATCGAGACCATGCCTACCATTCCGCGGATTGTCGCACTCCAGCGGCGTGTCGCCCGGGAGACAGGCTGCGGCTTCTTTGACACGTTCCAGGCCATGGGCGGCGAGGGCACGATGGCGCGCTGGTACGCCGCCCAACCGCGCCTGGTGTCCGCCGATTTCATTCATCCCTATCCGGCCGGCGGAAGAATGATCGCCGTGACGTTCACCCGCGAAATCATCTCCGGGCTGAACCGCTATTCGCTCCGCGAGAGTCAGAAATCGCTGCGGTGAGGCGAAAGCCCTCCACGCGGAGCCGGTTCGCTACGTCGTAACATAGTAAGGAAGACTCTGTATGATGAACCTACAGCGGCGCCGCCGCGGCTTTTCCCTGATCGAATTGCTGATCGTTATCGCAATTATCCTGATCATCATCACGATTGCGCTGCCGCGGTTGAGCCGGGCGCGCATGTTCTCGCAGGAAACGGCGGCCATCGGCGCCATACGGACGCTCCACACGATGCAGGTGCAGTACTACTCGCAGTACGGCCGGTATGCCGCCTCGCTGACGGAAATGGGGCCGCCCACCAGTGGTGCGCCAGGTCCCGCGGCAGCCGACTTGATCGACGGCACCCTGGCGGCCGGCACGAAGAGCGGGCACAAGTTCACCATGACCGGAAATGCCTCCGGGTACGTGATCAACGTGGTCCCGGAGGCGTATGGGAATACCGGAAGCCGGACGTTTTATTCGGACCAGACCATGGTCATCCGCCAGAATTACGGCCAGGAACCCGCCACCATCAACAGTCCGGAAATGAAGTAAACCTGGCGGCTCTTGGACACGTTGCCTCGGGTAAACTCGTCAGTTTTTGCAATCTCTGTACAATTGAGCAACAAATCTGAACCGGCCCGCGGTTTACGATTAGGTAACGTGCAGATGGTACTACCTGGCAAATCCAATGGCGGCGCCGAAGTCGATGGCACCAGCCGCCGCAATTTCTATGTCGTGGCGATTTACGGACTCTGGGGAGCGATTTCGGCCGCGCTCGGCCTGCCTGCCCTCATCTATCTGCTGTTCCCGCCCAAAGCGAAAAAGGGCGACGAGTGGATCGAGGTCGGCGATATCGGGCGCCTGGCGCCGCTCTCGCCGGTGGAGCTGACCTTCCGCCGCACCCGCGTCGACGGCTGGAAGGTGATCAGCGAAAAAAGTACCGCCTGGGTGGTCAAGGGCGCCGACAACCAGGTGACGGCGTTCGGGCCGCAGTGCACGCATCTGGGATGCGCCTATCACTGGGAAGAGGGCAAGGGCCAATTCCTCTGCCCCTGTCACACGTCTCTGTTCTCTAGCGACGGCAAGGTGGTGGCCGGACCCGCGCCGCGGCCGCTCGACCGGTATCAAACCAGGCTGAACGGCAGCAAACTGCTGCTCGGCAAATTACAGGAAGCGCCGCATCCGGAGAAGAAGTCGTGAGGCGCCGCATCCGCGGGGTCAACGACTGGGTGGAACATCGTACCGGCATACAAAGTGCGGTGCGCCAATTCCTCTACGAAGAAATTCCAGCTTCCAGCGGGTGGCACCAGGTGTTCGGCAGCGTCGCCATGTTCCTGTTCATGGTCCAGGCCTTCACCGGCGCGCTGCTGGCCTTCAACTACGCGCCCACGCCGGGCGATGCCTATAACAGCCTGCGCTACATCCTGACGGAGCTGACCGGGGGCCGGCTAATGCGCGGGCTGCACCACTGGGGCGCCAGCATGATCATCGTGGTGGTGGTGCTGCACATGGTGCAGGTCTTCCTGTACGGGGCGTACAAGAAGCCGCGCGAAGCCACCTGGATGGTCGGCGTCGTGCTGCTGCTGGTCACCCTGGCGTACGGGCTCACCGGGTACCTGCTGCCGTGGGATAACCGGGCGTACTGGGGAACCGTAGTCACCACGCAGATCGCGGGGCAAGCGCCGGTGCTGGGACCGTACCTGTCGCGATTGCTGGGTGGCGAGGGCGCCATCGGCGTAGTGACCTTCGCGCGGTTCTACGGATTGCACGTGCTGCTGCTGCCGCCGGCCACGATTTTCCTGATCGGGCTGCACGTCTTCCTGGTGCGCAAGCACGGGGTGGCGCCGCTGCCGGGCGACGAAGTGAAGCCCAAGAAGAAGTTCTACCCGCAACAGGTCTTCAAGGATACGGTGGCCATCTTCATCGCCTTTGCCATTCTGTTTATGATGGCGGTGGCGGTGCGGGTGCCGCTGGAACAGTTAGCCGACCCTACCGATACCTCCTACATCCCGCGGCCGGAATGGTATTTCCTGTTCCTGTTCCAGACGCTGAAGCTTTTCAGCGGACCGCTGGAGGTGGTGGGCTCTGTGGTTCTGCCGGGCGTGGCGGTGATGCTGCTGATTCTGGTGCCGTTTATCGACCGCAGCCAGATGGTGAAAGTGACGCGGCGAATCGTGGCCTTGGCGTTCGTGCTGCTGGCCGCTATCGGTTGGGGCGGGCTGACCGCCGCGGCGGTGCGATCCACTCCGAAGGAAGCGGCTGCGGCGGCGGTGGATTACTCGGGGCCTACCGACTGGATGCAGTTGTCGAGCGAGGAAATGGTGGGCATCGCCTACTTCCGCAAGGAGAACTGCGTGAGCTGCCACGCCATCGGCGACCAGGGTACGGCGTTAGGCCCGGACCTGACCAAGGCTTCGATCCACAAAGACGCGGCGTGGATGATTCAGCATTTCAAACGGCCGAGTGCCATGCGTCCGGGGACTTCGATGCCGCCCATCCAGTTGACCGATGCGCAGTTGAATTCGCTGGCGGCGTTTCTGCTGAAGCTCAATGAGAAGAACGCCACGGCTCTGGACAACGCGCCGGATTTTGCCGCGCAGGGTGCGCTGCTTTACCAGGCGAACCACTGCGGGGCCTGCCATATGGTCAACGGCATGGGGATGAAGATCGGGCCGCCGCTGAACGGGCTTTCCAAGCGGCAGAGCCGCAGTTGGGTGGAGGACCACTTTGCCAATCCACAGAAGATGGCGCCGGGGTCGATCATGCCGCCCTATAAACTGGCCCCTAAGGACCTGGAGAATCTGACGTCCTACCTGTTCGCGCTGCCGGATTAGCCCCGCCAGGCCGAACCGTCACAAAGCCGCCACGGAATGGATGCCCTCCGACTGCAAGACTCCTGCCATCTTTTGGAGGGCGGTCTTGTGGATCTGCGAAACGCGGCTTTCATTGACGCCCAGCATGTTGCCGATTTGCTTCATCGTCATGTCGTTGGTGTAGTAGAGGAAGACTACTTTCTGATAGCGCTCGGGCAGGGTACCGATGGCGCGCGCCAGCGTGTGCTGGAGTTGGCGGCGTTCGCACATGCGGTCGGGCTGGAAGTCCGGGGTGGCGGCGAATTCCTGCGTCCGTTCGCGGTCCTGATCGGGGTTTGGGGTGGTCGATACCAAGCCCACCATTCGCATTTCCATCTGCATGCGGTGCCAGCGCTCCAGGCCGACACCCATCTGTTGGGCCACTTCCGTATCGTTGGGCGTGCGTCCCAGCCTTGAGGCCAGATCGCGCGTGGTGCTTTCCACCTGCTTATGGCGGCGGCGCAGATCGCGCGACGCCCAGTCCAACTGCCGCAGGCTGTCCAGGATGGCGCCTTTGATGCGGTGCTTGGCATAGCTGTGAAACACCACGTTCTTGGTGCCGTCGTATTTGCTCACGGCATCAAACAGGCCCATGACACCAGCGTGGATCAGATCGTCCAGATCGACGTGAACCGGCAGATTCTCGTGAACACGAATGGCGATCGCCTTTACCAGCGGAAGGTGATCGAGCACGATCTGGTCGCGCTGCTCCTGGGTTTGTTTGGGCTGGCGGCGTACGGACACACGAATGGCGCGCATGGTTCTTGTCCTCTTTCTGGTTTTTTTGTTTTTGGAACTGCCGGCTTGCCCGGCGCAGCTAAGGTTGCAGCTTTACTGCCACGCAATTCTGGCAGTTAAAGGCCTTATTTTCAACTAAGGGGCATGGCGGGGAACGTTCCAGACTGGAACGTGTTTCAGATCGGAACCGTGGAACGTTTCAGAATGGTGCGGGGGGGACGAAGGGCGTTTACCAGCCGGCCTTATAAGCGATGCACGTCTTCACGGTAAGGCCGGCCAGCAGGATCCAGACCGCCAGCCGCAGGTTTCCGTCCAGCGTGAACGCCGCCATCAGCGCCAGGACGGCGTAGACACCCAGCGCCCAAAGGAAACGAGTGGTCATGGTCAATTCATTTTGGCATGGGGAGGCGGGATGCGCGCACCTTACTGCTTGGGAACGTTGTAGGCGAAATTGAGCTGCAGCACGACGCGGTCGCCCTTGAATTCGACAGGCAGCGGGGGGAACGGGTTGGAGGCGCTGATGGCGGCGATGGCGGCCTTGTCGAGAGCGTCGGCCCCGGATTGGAAGGCATACGTCACCTTGCTGACATTGCCGCTCTTGACGATGGCAAACAGCAGCCCGACCTTGCCGTGACGGCCCAGTTTGACGCTCTCCGGCATGACGGCGTACCAGTTGCGCCGGATAGTGGCCAGGATCTGCGTCAGGTAGGGGCGGAAATCCACGCCCATGGGATCGCTCTTCAGTTCCAGCGCACTGCCCTGTGCCCCGGGGGACGGAGGCAGATTGACCCCCTCGCCATAGCCGCCCGATCCGGCGCCCGGATCGCCCACCATCAGGCCGCCGCTGGCGTTGCCGCGCGAGTTCTGCCGGATGGCCTCGGCCACCGACGTGTTCGGAATTGCCACCTTGCTTTGCCCTGGGGGGACGGGAGGCGGGGGCCCGCCGACATTTTCCAGGGTCAGTCTGGGCTTTTCCACCGTCGGCGGAGGCGGCGGCACGGCGGAATTGGTGGCCGGGAGTTCGATCTTCGGAGCCTCCTTGGCCGCTTCCATCTTGGGTGGTTCCGGTAGGGACGCCGGCGCAGGCTGGGGCGCGGACGGGATGGGAGCGGGCCGCTGCGCCATGGGCTGCGTGGTCGAAGGCGCGCCCCGCGGCATCTGAATGGTCGGCCGCGGCTGCAAGGCGGCCATGTCGATCTCCTTGGTGACCTTGCCTTTATTGGGCGTGGGCTGGGTGAATTCGGTGAGCGGTTCCACCAGCGGAGTGACCATGGGCCGCGCCTGCTCAGGCTCGGGCGGCGGCGACAGAAAACCGCTGGGCAACAATACGATCAGAATCAGGCCGGCGACGTGGACCAATACCGAAGCCACGCCCGCCACGCCGGAGCGGCCGCGGGAAGCGGGGTCGCCCCACTCGGTCAGAAGGTGCAGTTCAACGTCATCGCGTGGTGGCCCTACGGTTTCCATCCATCAACCAAGGTTTTGGAGACAACTTCGGAGTGCTCTTTAATTTTATCAAGAATCGCCAGAGCAGCCGCTAATGTTCGACGCGCCGATGCGCCGGAAGATTTCGGTGAAGTTCGCGAGGCCACCGAATCCAGAAAAGCGTCGAACTGCACCTTGAGCGGTTCGCCCTTGGTAACGGGGGCCTGTTCGAAGCCGATCTGCCGGTCGCCGCTGACGCTGAAGACGGCCAGGTCCTGCCGGGCGTAGTCGAGCGAGAGGTACTGGCTGGGCTGGAAAAGGCGGAGTTTGCGTACGCGCTCGGTGGAGATGCGGCTGGCGGTGAGGTTGGCCACGCAGCCGTTGGGGAACTGCAGGCGAACGTTGGCGATATCCACCTTGCCGGAGAGAATCGAAATCCCGGCGGCGCGGATCTCCTCGGGTTCGGCCCCGGTGAGCGCCAGCACGAGGTCCACGTCGTGGATCATGAGATCCAGCACCACGTCGACATCCAGGCTGCGCGGGCTGAACAGGTTCATGCGATGGATCTCGAAGAACAAGGGCAGGGTGACGCGCTGTTCCAGGGCCAGGACGGCGGGGTTGAAGCGCTCCAGGTGGCCCACTTGGAGGATGCCGCGCCGGGCGCGCGCCGCGGCGATCAGGCGGTCGGCCGAGGCAAGGTCAATGGCAATGGGCTTTTCCACCAGGACGTCGATGCCGGCTTCGAGAAGGTAGCAGCCGATTTCGGCGTGGAGGGTGGTGGGCGCGGCGATGATGGCGGCGTCGACCTTGCCGGGCAGGCCGCGCGCGTCGGTGAGCGCAACGCTCTGGTAGCGGGCGGCGGCTTCAGCGGCGCGGGCGGCGTC
>JADGNS010000225.1 GCA_017883355.1 Candidatus Solibacter sp. | reverse complement strand
TGGGACGGTACCAGTTGGGTGAAATGGGTGGTTCGCCTGACACCCGTGGCCAAGGAGAGCGGCGGGTTCTTCATGAACCCGGGCTATCGCTACCCCAAGTACCCTCTGCCGCCCGGCACTCCCGCGCGTCCGGCGGAGTTGGAAGTCATCGAAGGCATGCCGGTGAAATCCGCCCTGACGGCGCCGGAGGATCAGAGCAAGGCGGCGCTCGGCGCGATGGTGATCCGCGGTTTCGCCTGGGCGGGCGAGAACGCCATCGAACGCGTCGAGGTCTCCACCGATGGCGGCGCGCGCTGGCGGAACGCGCAGCTTTCGGCGCAGAAACTGCCCTTCGCCTGGCGCCTGTTCACCCTGAACTGGACGCCCACCGAACCTGGCTACTACACCATCATGTCCCGTGCCACGGATACCGCGGGACGCACGCAACCCATCGTGCCGCCGTGGAACCCTTCGGGCTACCTGTGGAATGGCATCGATCGCGTCGGCGTCACGGTGGAGAGAGCATAATGCGCAGCCCGCTCTTATTGCTGGCGTTTGCCCTCGCCGCCGGGGCCGCCGACCAGGCTACCATCGAAAAGGGACAAAAGGAAGAGCAGCGCACCTGCCTGCCGTGTCACAGCCTGCGCATCGTTCATTCGAACCGCCTGAGCCGCGCCGCATGGAACAGGGAGCTCGACAAGATGGCGGGATGGGGCGCCCGGTACACGAACCGCGACGCGATCCTGGAATATCTGGTGGCCACATACGGCGACGATAAGCCGGTCGCGCCCCCGGAAATCAGCGCCGACGGCCGGAAGTAAAATCTCGCTGCGAGGCCTGTCCTCAATTGCGGGTCGATTCACCACTTCGCTATCCTGGTTCACATGATGAAACTAATGCTGCTGGGTATGGTCGCCGGGGCGATGGCCTTTGGCGCTTCGAGCGTGTACGATTTCACACTAAGTTCCATTGACGGCGCGGCCACTCCGCTCTCGTCCTTCAAAGGCAAGGTCGTGCTGGTGGTCAACGTGGCCAGCAAATGCGGGTTCACTCCGCAATACGCCGGCCTGGAGAAGCTCTACGAAACCTACAAGGATAAGGGTTTCGTGATTGTGGGCGTTCCGGCGAATAATTTCGGTGGGCAGGAACCGGGCTCCAACGAAGAGATCAAAACGTTTTGCAGCCGTAACTACAACGTCACATTTCCCATGATGAGCAAGGTCTCGGTGAAGGGCACGGACACGACGCCGCTGTACCAGTACTTGACCGACAAGAGCGCCAACCCCAAGACCGGCGGGGAGATCAAATGGAACTTCACCAAGTTCCTGGTCGATAAGAATGGCAATGTAATCAACCGTTTCGAATCGCCGGTCACGCCCGAAGCGGCCGAATTGATCAAAGCCGTCGAGGCCGCCTTAGCGCAATAAAGTACCCTGCCTGACGCCGGCCCGCATTTTTCCTGGTCTAAATCCCTCCGAATTGCGTCTATATAGTTAGACAAAAATGGAGGAATCGATGGAAACCGCGCTCGCACGGCTTCGTGCCAAGACAGACCAGGAGTTGTGCATCCTGGTTGCGAGACAACTGCGCCGCTCCCGTAAACTCGCCGCCCGGGGCGCTTACCAGGATGCGGCAAGAGACTTTCTGACCGCCCGCGATCTGTTGTCCGTCGCCGACATCCCCGCACCGGAGCGCGCCCGCCTCGAACGCCTGATGCGCGAGGTCCGCCAAACCATCGAACTCCCCATTACCGCCGTGGCATAAGGCTCCGCCTTGTGCATCCGAGCGCAGCTCGGACCATCTCGCCCTACTGCCCGCCCTTCTTCGGAGGCGCCTGTACGGCCGGCACGTTCTCGTCTCTGATCAGCTTGTTGAAAGCCGCCAACTCCGCGCCCATCAGCCCATCCAGCTTCTTCAACTCCGCGTTTACCTGCGTCGCCAGGTCCTCATAGACCATGTACGATTGCTGCGTCGGCTGATTGTCCGAGCTCTGCACCACCCCCAGCACGTGCGCCAGCTTATTGTTCAACTTGATCGGATAGTTCAGCGGATCTTCACTGGCGCGGTTCTTGGTCTGGTACAGCGCCTCTTCCACTTCCGTCAGCTTCTGCGTGAGCGCCTTGGCGGCATCGGCCACCTTCTTCGCATCGCGCTTCGCATACTCGTCCAGTTGTTTGCGCAGTTCGCGGATGCGGATCACCGCGTCGTTGGTATCGCTCAGCTTGTCGCGCACTTGCAGCGATAGCGAAAGCTGTTTGGCGTACTCCTCGGGCGTCGTCTCCAGGCGCGGGTCCTTCTTCACTTCGAAGGCCTCGGTCAGCGTCTTGCCATCCACCGTCAGCCGTACCGTGTACTTGCCGGGCGCGACACGCGGTCCTGTGGTGCTGCCCGCCCACATGATCAAGCCCGGAAACGTGGTCGCGTCCGGATAGCGCAGGTTCCACACGAAGCGATTCATCCCGGCCTGCGCTGTCAGTCGCGCCGGCGGAGCACCGCGGAAGGGGTTCTCTTCTTCATCGGCCGGCCCTGCCTGCGGGCGCGGAGCCTCGCGCGTAGAGAACTTGTTCACCGGTTTCCCGGCGGAATCCAGGAACTCCAGCGTCACCTCGCCCTGCGGCCGGTTCTTCACGAAGTACTGCACCACCGCCCCGCCCGGCGGGTTCTCCCCCGCACCCGCACCCCCGCCGCCGCGCCCCCCGCGTCCACCGCCGCCGAAGCGATACGTGTCCCTCGGCTGGAACAGTTTGGCATCTTCCGTGGCATTGAATCCGTGCAACTGGTACAGCATCGCCACATCGTCCAGCACCCAGAACGCACGCCCTTCCGTGCCAATGATGAGTTCCTTCTCCCGCTTGTGGAACTGCATGTCGGTGATCGGCGTGACCGGCATATTCAACTGAAACGGCCGCCAATTCTCGCCATCGTCGAACGAAAGGTACAGTCCAGTCTCCGTCCCCGCCACCAGCAAGCCCTTGCGATTCGGATCTTCGCGCACCACGCGGGTGAATGCGTTGTTCGGAATCCCGTTGACGATCTTCTTCCACGTCTTGCCGTAGTCCGTGGTCTTGTACAGGTACGGCCGGAAATCGTCCATCTGGTAATTCGTGGCCGCCACGTACGCCGTGCCCGCATCGTGCGGCGAGGCGTCGATCGAGTTGATGCGGATCCACTCCGGCATCCCCGGCGGCGTCACGTTGTCCCACTTCTTGCCCCCGTCGCGCGTCACCTGCACCAGGCCATCGTCCGAGCCAGTCCAGATCACACCCTTGCCAACCGGCGATTCCATGATCGTGAACACCGTGCAGTAGTACTCCACGCTGGTGTTGTCCTGCGTGATCGGTCCGCCCGACGTGCCCATTTTCGATTTGTCGTTGCGCGTCAGGTCCGGACTGATGACATCCCAGCTCTGCCCCTCATTGGTCGTCTTCATGAGCACGTTGGAACCGATGTACAACGTCTTCGGGTCGTGCGGCGAAAACACGATCGGGAAGCTCCACTGGAAGCGATACTTCATCGCCTCCACGCCGTACCCCATCGTGTTGTCGGGCCACGCGTTGAGGTTGCGGCTCTGCCCGGTGCGCTTATCCTGGCGCGTGATCAACCCGTCGTAAGAGCCCGCGTACACAACCAGCGAATTGCGCGGATCGGGCGCGATCCACCCGCTCTCGCCGCCGCCCACGTCGTACCAATCGGCCGCCGTAATGCTGCCGCCCGCGGTGCGGCTAGCGATGCGCACGGTGGAATTGTCCTGCTGCGCCCCGTAGATGTTGTACGGAAAGTCCTGGTCCAGCGCCACCCGGTAGAACTGCGCCGTAGGCTGATTGTCGATCGTACTCCACGTGCGCCCGCCATCGCGCGTGATGGTGGCGCCGCCGTCATTGCTCTCGATCATCCGGTTCGGATCGTTGGGCGCGATCCACAGGCCGTGATTGTCGCCGTGCGGCGGACGCAGAGCGCTGAACGTGCGGCCCCCGTCGATCGAGCGGTAGATGCCCACATTCAGCGCGTACACCATGTCGGCATTCTTCGTGTCGGCGAAGATGTGCGCGTAATACCAGGCGCGCTGTTTCAGATCGTTCTGGTCGTTCACCTTGATCCAGTTGCGCCCCCCATTGTCGGAGCGGAACAACCCGCCGTCCGCCGCTTCCACCAGCGCCCACACGCGCTCCGGATTGGCCGGCGAGACGGTCACGCCGATGCGGCCGAGCACCCCGCGCGGCAACCCCGGCGCCCGCGAAATCTCGCTCCAGGTGTCGCCGCCATCGGTGCTCTTGAACAGCCCGCTGCCCGGTCCGCCGCTATCCATGCGCCAGGGCTTGCGGCTGATCTCCCACATCGCCGCGTACAGCACCCGCGGATTGCCCGGGTCCATCGCGATATCCACCGCGCCCGCGCCGTTGCTGCGTTTCAGCACCTGCTTCCACGTGGCGCCGCCATCGGTCGTGCGATAGACCCCGCGCATTTCGTTCGGCCCCCACAGATGTCCCAGCGCCGCCACGTAGACGATATCGGGATTCTTCGGATGCACGCGCACCGCGCCGATATGGTAGCTGTCCTCGAGGCCGATATTGCGCCACGTGCGGCCCGCGTCCACGCTCTTGTAGACCCCGTCGCCATGCGTCGCATTGCCGCGCACGCAGGCCTCGCCCATACCGGCGTAGACGATGTTGGCGTCGGAATCGGCCACCGCCAGCGCGCCCACCGAGCCGGTCTTAAACTGGCCGTCGGAGACCGGCACCCACGTCAGCCCGCTATCCGTCGTTTTGAAAACCCCGCCGCCCACCGCGCCGAAATAGTACGTGTCGGGCTGCGAGGGCACGCCGGCCACCGCTACCGACCGTCCCCCGCGGAACGGCCCGATCGGTCGGAATCTCAGCGAGTTCACCAGGTCGGTCTGCTGCGCCACCAGCAGCACCGGAAACATCACGAACGGGGCGAGTCTCAAGGCCTTCATAGTCTTTGAATCGTACCAAAGGTTTACCTCGGCTGGCCTCACGGGTGCACTCTGGGTTAACCTAATTGCTCAAGGATAAAACATTGCCAAAGGCCAAAATCAGCGCGCTCGGCTGCTACACACCGCCGCGTGTGCTCACCAATCACGATCTCGAGAAACTGGTCGAGACGAACGATCAGTGGATCATGGAGCGTACCGGAATCCGTGAACGCCACATTGCCGCCCCGGAGATCGCTACCTCCGACATGGCGATCCAAGCCGCACGGTGCGCGCTCGCCCACCGCGGAATCGACGCGACGGAAATCAACGCGATCATCGTCTGCACGGTCACGCCAGACTTCATGTTCCCTTCCACCGCCTGCCTCGTACAGAACGGCATCGGAGCCAAAGGCGCCTGGGGTTTCGATCTGATCGCGGCCTGCTCCGGATTCCTGTACGGCCTCACCGTCGGCGCGCACCTGGTGGCGGCCGGCACGCACAAGAAGGTGCTGGTGATCGGCTCCGACACCATGAGCCGGATTATCGATTACACCGACCGCGCGACCTGCGTACTGTTCGGCGATGGGGCGGGCGCCATGCTGATCGAGCCCGCGGAAGAAGCCGACGACGGCGCAGGCTTCATCGATTTCCTGGGCGAGATCGATGGCTCCGGCGGCGACTTCCTCAAGATGCCGGCCGGTGGCAGCCGGCTGCCCGCGTCCCATGAAACCGTGGACCGGCGCCTGCATTTCGTGCACCAGGAAGGCGGGCAGGTGTTCAAGTACGCGGCGCGCAAGATGCACGAAGTCTGCCGCGATCTCCTGGAGCGCAATCAAGTCAAGGTGGAGGACGTGGCGATCATGATTCCTCACCAGGCCAACAAGCGCATCATTACGGCGGCCGGCGACCGGTTGGGGATCGCGCCGGAGCGCGTCATGATCAACATCGAACGCTACGGCAACACCACGGCCGGCACCCTGCCCCTGGCCACCCGCGATGCCATCGCGGAAGGGCGTCTGAAGAAAGGCGACATCGTGCTCTTCGCCGCCGTCGGCGCCGGGTACACCGTCGGCGCCAGCCTCTGGCGCTGGGCCTTCTAAGGTAGGACACGCCATCGCCTTTTGTGGCCTGTCAACTGCCGGCCTGGTTTGCCCCGCGCTACCCCGGCCCGACCTCTTTAATCCGCACTCCCACGGGCTTGCCGCGCGGCACATCCAGCTCCAATATCCCGCCCCGGTCGGTGCCGGCCTCGAAGATCTCTTCGTCGTCGACCTCCACTTGATACGTGCGTTCCGGCTGCAGACCCAGGATGAACACAGCCTCCTCCTCGTCCAGCGTGAAGCGGAATTTGCGCGCGCGCTGCGCGAAGCAGATCATCGCCTCCTTGAGCGACACCGGCGGCGAATTGAGCTGCGCGCCGAGCGGCGTGAGCCGGCCCTGCGAAAACATCTGGATCGCCCCATCGAAGTAGCCGAACCACTCCGCGTCCTCGTCCCAACTGGAGCGCACAAAGAGTTTGCCGAAATCGGCATTGTGATAAATCAGCGGCACGTGGTAGTAGCTCAGGCCCGGCTGGTACGGGTTGGCCCATAGAAACTCGTAGGGCGCCCCGTAGGTGCCGCGCAGCATGAAGTGATCGTGCATCAGCCACCCCTGCAGCACCTGGCTTTCGGCGGCGTTCACGTCCAGCGCCACCATGGCCAGTTCCGCTGCGCGCGATAGAGCGGCCGCCTGCAGATCGGGTTCGCCGGCTTTCCTGGTAATGCCGATACGATACTGGTTCTCCGCCGCATCGTAGGTGGCTGGATAGTGACTCAGCAGGTGCTCGATCGGAAAGTCCTTGAAGAAGTGGGGTACGCTTTCGCGCAGATCCAGATTGGTATTGTCGCGTACCGCGTGCAGCAACTCCCACAGCGCGTAGGCATCGTCGCGTGCCACCAAACTCTTGCCGACGCGCAGTCCGGCGACCATCTGGCGCTCCCACCACTGGTGGACCGTGGCGTCGAGCGCGCGCTGCGGCGCCACGGGCGCATGGTCGTACAGGGCGATGGCCGCCAGTGTCCGGGAACGTACCCCGGGGATACCCGCGTCGGCCGCGTCCGCGATGCCCTTGGCGAGCCGCGCCGTGAGGTCGCGGCGCTGCGCTTCGCTGAGCAGATCCTGGCACCAATCGAAAACCAAAGCCTGTTGGCGGAGATCGGCGGCGGGCGTCAGCGACCAAACGATCGCCTTGCGGCCGAATTCGGGGTTGCCGGTCACCTGTGAATAAAGCGCCCAGGCGAAACCTGGCTCCGGCATGGGCGCGCCG
>JADGNS010000224.1 GCA_017883355.1 Candidatus Solibacter sp. | reverse complement strand
GCGGCAAAGTGAATTCTGCATGTACCTCTCCGCCATCGTCTTGGGCGGGTTGCTGCTCAATGCGCTTTTGGGGTGGTGGTGGGCGGACCCGCTGGCGGGTCTGGCGATGGTGCCCATCATCGGCAAGGAAGGCATCGATGCACTGCGCGGCAAGGGCTGCTGCGGCGACGGCTGCCATTGAAGCGGCACGCTACAATGAGGCTTCCTTGAAATGGCTCCCGAGATCAGCCTGATTCTGCCTGCGTACAATGAGGCGCGCGTCATTCCGAAAACCATCGGCGAAGCCGTGCGCTACTTTGAGAGCCGCGGCTGGAGCTACCAGATTATCGTGGCGGCGGATGGCACCGACGGCACGCGGGAGATCGTGCGCGACATGGCGAAAAGCAATGCGGCGCTACAGGCCACCGGCGCCGATGCGCGGCGCGGGAAGGGGCTCGGCATCCGCGAGGCGGTGGCCGTCGCGACGGGTAAGATCATCGGCTATGCCGACGCGGACAACAAGGTGCCGATCGACGATTTCGACAAATTTCACCCCGTGCTGGCCGCGGGCGTGGATATGGCGATCGGCTCGCGGCGCGGCGGCGCCGTCATCGAACGGGCGCAGCCATTGTACCGGCGCGTCGGGAGCGTGGGCTTCCACTGGTTTATGCAGACGTTCGTTGGCCTCGCGGGCATTCAGGACACGCAGTGCGGGTTCAAGTTCTTCCAGCATGCGGTGGCCAAGGAATTGTTCCGGCGGCAGAAGATCGACGGCTACATGTTCGATGTGGAAATTCTGGCGATCGCGCGGCGGCTGGGATACCGGATCGAGCAGTTGCCGATCCGCTGGCGCGACGACGCCGACAGCCGTCTCAACCTGGTGAGCGGCAACCTGCGCAACGTGCGCGACATTTTCCGGATCGGGCTGGAGCACCGGTTCGGCGGGAGATTGCAGTGAGAGCATTCGTTACGGGGGCGGCGGGATTCATCGGCAGCAATCTGGTGGACCGCCTGCTGGCTGCCGGGCACGACGTCACCGGCTTCGACAATCTGTCCACCGGCTTCCGCCGTTTTCTGGAAGGCGCGGAGGCGAATCCACGGTTCCGCCTGGTAGCAGGCGATCTGATGGATCTGGAGGCGGTCCAGCGCGCTATGGCAGGCGCGGAGTTCGTTTTCCACCTGGCGGCGAATGCCGATGTGCGCTTCGGCCCGGACCATCCGCGGCGCGACCTGGAGCAGAATACCATCGTCACCTGGAACGTGCTGGAAGCCATGCGGGCCACGGGCGCGCGGCGCATCGCTTTCTCGTCCACCGGGAGCGTGTACGGCGAGCCGGAAATTTTTCCGACGCCGGAGACGGCGCCGTTTCCGGTGCAGACCTCGTTGTATGGCGCGTCGAAGGTGGCGGCGGAGGGGATGATCGCAGCCTACGCGACGGCGTTCGGGTTTCAGGCGTGCATCTTCCGCTTCGTATCGATTCTGGGCGAGCGGTACACGCACGGGCACGTGTTCGATTTTTACCGGCAACTGCTGGAGCATCCGGATCGGCTCGACGTGCTGGGCAACGGGCTGCAGCGGAAATCGTACCTGTACGTGCAGGATTGCGTGAACGCGATTCTGCTGGCGGCGGAGCGCTGCACGGAAGCGGTGAACATTCTCAACCTGGGCACGGATGAGTACTGCCAGGTGAACGATTCCATCGGGTGGATCGGCGGGCACCTGGGGCTGGCTCCGGAGTTGAAATACGGGGGCGGCGAACGCGGATGGGTGGGAGACAGCCCGTTCATCTTCCTGGATTGCGCGCGCATGCGGGGGATGGGATGGAAGCCGGAGCTGACCATCCAGCAAGGGATCATCCGCACGCTGGAATACCTGCGGCAGAACCCGTGGGTGCTGGAGGCGCGAGGATGAAGCCGTTGAAGACCGAGGTGGCGTTCGGCACGCCGTGGTTTCAGATTCTGGGCAAGACGATGCGCGAGGGCGAGGCGCCTTACTACTCGCTGAAGTTGGCGGATTACGCGGCTGTGGTGGCCCTCACGGAAGAGCAGCGGGTGCTGATCGTGCGGCAGTACCGTCCGGCGGTGGAACACGAAACGCTGGAATTGCCGAGCGGGTTGGTGGACGCGGGAGAGACGCCGTTAGAGGCGGCGCGCCGCGAGCTGCTGGAAGAGACGGGATACCAAGGCGGCGAGTGGGAGATGCTCGGCGGGATGGAGCCGGACACCGGACGCTTGGGCAATCTCATCTGGACTTGCGTGGCGAAAGGCGTGCGGCGCGTGGAGGGCCACGCGCCGGAAGAAGGCATTGCGGTGGAGACCTGGTCGCTGGAGGAACTGGCGCAGGCCATGGTGGACGGCCGCTTCGACCACGCGCTGCATGTGGCGGTGGTGATGATGGCGGTATTGAAGGGCGGGGTCAGGCTGCCGGGAGTCTGAGGGTGGCGGTGAAGAATCACGCCCGCAAGCGGGCGTTGGCAAGCTAAAGCATGCCCCACCATTGCGGGAAGGAGTTACGGTGGTGGGGCATGCTTTAGCTTGCCAGCTTCTGAGAGGCTACGCTACGGTTCGAGGAACATCTCGCCGCAGACGGCGTCCCAATCGGTCTTCGGGTAGGCGGCGGCGATGTCGGATACGGGCACGCCTCCATCGGCGAGGCTGGGCACGGAGGCGCCTTCCATGGTGAGGGCCAGTTGCAGGCGCTCTAATTCGCGCATCAGCCAGGGCTTCACTTCGGCGTCGCGCAGCAGATGACGCATGTCCATGAGGCCGTTGAGCGGCTTCACGCGGAGGAAGAAGCCGCGATCGACGCCGCCGGTTTCGACGACTTCGCCATCCACGGGCGAGAGGATGCGGACGTCGGCTTCGCGCCGGTGGATGCGGAAGGCCGTGCCGTTGGCATGCACGTGCGAGCCGAGGCCGGGCAGATCGACCGCGTCCGGCGTGCCGAGGAGGCGGGCGCCGAGGTCGTCGAGCCCCACGGTGACCGTGCCATCGGCTTCGGGACGCGCCCAGGTATGGCCGCGATGGTACATGCGGTCGAGGGGGAAGGACATGCCGAAGATGTCCTCTTCCGCCTCGGCGGCCTGCGCCAGCGGGTGCAGGGCGATCAGTTTGGCGTGGGTGGCGCACTCGCGGCAATCGAAGGCATGCGGGCATTCGCGGCTGGTGAACTCGCCGGTCAGGACGTGCCGGCAGGAGCGGTCGGCGGCGGACAGATCGTGAAAGTCCGAGTGCCAGCGGATGTCTTCCACCTTGCCTTTGCTGAGGTCGCGTCTGGCACGCCAGAGGGCGTTGATTATGGTGGTGGCGACCACGATCAGCACGGTGTAGAAAGCGCCCAGGAAAATGTAGCTGGCGGCGCCGAAATGAAACCCGTAGTTCCACGGCAACATAAATTAAAATCTCCCTGCGAGGACGGGCTCTTCTTCCTGCTGAGGCCGCACCTCAATTTTGAGTTCGCGCTCTTCCGGAAAAATCTGGAAGTAGCGGAACGAGAACGAGTACACCAGAACGCCGTAGGCGAGGACGCCGAGGAAGGTCCCGACCTCCTGCCAGCTTGGCGTGTAAGAAAGGAACTTGTCGAAGGACAGGGTGGGCAGCGCCAGGGTCTGCACGGTCTGCACGTAGCGGTTGAGCGCGATGCCGCAGCAGGCCAGCGCGGCCGCCGGAATCAGCCAGGCGCGCCGTGCCCGCAGTCGCGGGGTGAGCAGAATCAGCGCGGGCACGAGGCCGCAGAGCACGATCTCGGCAAAGAGAATCCAGGTGCCGAAGGGTTTCCAATCGTAGTATTGCGAGGCGGTGAAGCCGAGGCCCGGCGACGTGCGGTTGATCCAGATCAGCGTGTCGATGGTTTTGGCGAGCACGTAGACGGAAAGCAGGATGCCGGAGATGCGGGCCAGCAGGTCGAAGACGCGGTCTTTGGCGAGGCGCTTGCCGGTGATCTTCTCCACCAGCCAGGTGGTGCAGATGAGGAAGCTGGGGCCCACGGCGGCGGCGGAAATTATGAAGAGGAAGAAAGTGGAAGGCCACACGAAAATGCCTTCCCGGAAAGCGAAGGGGCGTCCGCGGAGCACGCCGTAGAGGCCGCCGAGCGAGCCCTGGTGGAAGAACGAGAGGAAGGTGCCTACGCCGGCCAGCACGTAGATCAGCTTGTGCAACTCGAACTCGAAGACCAGAAATCCGGGCACGTCGCGCAGCTTGCGGTTCTTGAGCACGATGGGCAGGTACTCGATCAACAGCACGGTGAGGTAGCAACTGATGCAGAAGGTGACCTCGGTGAGCATGGAGTGCACGTTGGGATACCAGAAGGTGAACCAGGCGCGCAGCGGTTGACCGACATCCACCATGAGGGCGGCCATGGCGCCGCTATAGCAGACCAGCCCGATGACGACGGCGCTGTTGATGACCGCCTTGAGTTCCTTGAACTTCAGGATATAGAGCAGGAAGCCGGTGAAGAAGGCGCCGGCGCCGAGCGCGATGATGGTGAGGTCGACGAAGATCCACAGGCCGAAGGCGTAGCGGTTGTCCATGTTGGTCTGGTTGAGGCCTTTGACGAGGCACAGACCGGCGCTATAAGCGCCGAAGAGGAGCAGGGCAACCCAGGGTACGAGCCACAGGATGAAACGCGGGGTGGAGCAGCGCCGGACACCGCGGGTGATGAATTCCTTGTCGATTTGCTGGAACATGTGGTTAGCCACGGGCAGTCTCCTTGGCGGTTCCCGGGCGGGGGGCGGCGGAGATTTCGCGCACCCAGTTTTTCTTGGAGTGGTAATAGATCTTAGGATCGGTGCCGAGCGATTCCAGCATGCGGAAACTGTCCGGCTGGTGCGCGGCGCGGGCGGTTTCGGTGGCCGGGTCGTTCAGGTTGCCGAAGTGGATGGCTCCGTTGGGGCAGGCTTCCACGCAGGCCGGGATGTAATCCGCGGGGTCGATTTCGGTCTTGCCGTTGGCAACGGCCTGGGCCTTGGCGGCGTGCCAGCGGCCGTGGCAGAAGTTGCACTTTTCGACCACGCCGCGCATGCGCGGGGCGACGTCCGGGTTGAGGGTCTTCTCCATGCCGGCGGGCCATGCCGGATCCCACCAGTTGAAGTAGCGGGCGTGGTAGGGGCAGGCGGCCATGCAGTAGCGGCAGCCGAGGCAACGCTCGGGCATCTGGCCGACGATTCCGGTGGCGGGGTCGACATCCACCGCCTGTTGCGGGCAGACGCTGACGCAGGGGGCGTCCTTGCCGCAGTGCTGGCAGAGGACGGGGACGAAGGCGGAACGGCGGTCGGCGCCCTCGGCGCCGTTATCGATCTTGAACACGCGGATCCAGGTGAGGCCGGTCCGGTCCGTGGCGCCGGCAGCGGCCGGAGGGACATTGTTTTCGACGGCGCAGGCGACCATACAGGAGCCGCAACCGTTGCAGCGATCGACATCGATGGTCATGCCGTAGCGCGCGGCGGGAGTCTTCTTATTTTCGGCGATCATGCGGGCACCACCTTGGCGCGGGCGGCGGGGCCGCACACGTCCTGAATTCCAGGGGAAGCACCCACCTGTACCGCGCCCGGCGGAACGGCCGGGTCCACGGTCACCTCTACGGAGCACCAGCCGATGCGCGTGTGCAGGGTGGCGCGAGCGGAATTCTTCAGGTTGGCGGCGCGCGCATCGTCGGGATGCAGCGCCACGCGGTTGGGCGCCAGGCGTAGGTTGGATTCCTGGTAGAGCTTGGTCATGAGCGGGGAGATGAGCGCGGGATTGCGCGGTTCGCGGATGGCGATGAGGGGAAGATCGGCTGACGCTTCGGGAGTCTCCGGGGGACACGGCCGGCCTGCGGCCGGCTGGCAAGCTAAAGCATGCCCTACCCACGCTCCGCCGCCGGTGAGCGCTTTCCAGAAGGCGTCGGGGGTGAGTTCCTTGACGGGGGTCTCTTTGGCATCGGCGTAGGTAAGCACGGTACCCAGGCCCGCTTTGTGGATGGCGTCGGCGCGTTCGCGGAGTGAGTTGGAGGCTGATACTCCGGCGAGCGCGCCGACGAAATCCGCCGGATTCGCCAGGCCTGCGGGCGGCGTCACCAGCGGAACCGCAATGCGGAAGGTGGGGTGGATGGAATCCACGGCGGGCGCGATGTCGTCCGTCAATTCGGGAAAGACCGCGATGGGCAGCGCGAATTGCGCATGGCGCGCGTAGCCGCCGCGCGTGGCGGCGAAGGTCACCACCAACGGGTTCTCGCGAGTCAGTTTCGGCTCGATTTGGTGCCACGGGATATAGCTGGCGGCGGCGGATTCGTCGATCAGCAGCGTGCGGATGGAATGGTCCGGCACATCAGCGAGACGGGTGATGGCGGAGGCGCTCTTTTTCCAGGAATCGGGCACGGGCGCTTCGGGCGGCGCCACGATGGTCTTGCCGTAGGCGCCGAGGAGACGGTTGATTTCGGGAATCTCCGGCGCGTCGCCAATGACGAGGGTGGAGCCGTCGGTGGCAAGCTGTTGGGCCACTACCGAGGTCCGCTCACCTTTGAGCGCGCCCAGGATTTCCTGCGCGAAGGCTCTCTCGGTGCCGGGCGCCAGCGGGATCCACTGGTCGGCCAGCACGGCGGTGCGCGATTCGACGGCCTCCGCCTGGATCAGGCGAAAGTTCTGGCGGGCGGCGATGACGTTGGCCGGCGTGCCCCAACCATCGAGCAGGGGGGCGCCGATACTGAGCACGGTTTTGGCGGCGGACAGGTCGTATGCCACCGGCTCGGATTCCGGCGCAAGGTAGAGGCCCTTCAGGGAGGCCATGGCGCGGCGGTAGGTCCAGGAGACGGTGCGTCCAGGATTGAGATCGAGGACGGCGATGCCGGCATCTTCGGGTTGGGCGGCGCGTTTGGCGACAGTGGCAGTGGCTTCCTCGATGGGTCCCTGCTTGAGGCGTGCCGGGTGGTAGGGCAGGTGGTGGGCGGTCAAGCCGAAGGGGCAGAGTCCGCCGCGGACTCCGGCGAGGGACACGGGCTGTTCGCCGACGCAACGGGCGCGCACGGCGCAACCGGCGGGGCACAGGGCACAATTGGTAAACCTGGCGCGAATCTCACCGCGCGCGGGCCGCGGAATGCCGGGCCAGCTTTCACTCCATAGTGCGGTATCCGTGATCAGACGCCACGGAGCCGGCGTGAAGAAAGCGCCCGCCACGGCGCCGCCGGCGAATTTGAAGATGTCTCTGCGTGATCTGTTTTTCATTTGTGACAGGCTCATTTGTGGCAGTCCAGGCAACTATGTTCCAGGTGCGATTGGCGATG
>JADGNS010000223.1 GCA_017883355.1 Candidatus Solibacter sp. | reverse complement strand
GGCGATTACGTGGAAGACTACGAGGTAATGGTGCCCTTTCAGGCCCTCCTCATGGTCGGGCATGTGGTGCATGCCGTCTGTCCGAACAGGCGGGCGGGCGATGCGGTGCGCACCGCCATCCACGATTTCGAGGGCGACCAGACCTACAGTGAGAAGCGAGGTCACAACTTCGCGTTGAATGCGACGTTCGATGAGGTGCGTCCCGAAGACTACGACGGCCTCGTGATTCCGGGCGGCCGGGCGCCGGAGTACCTGCGGCTTAACCCGCGAGTTCTGGAAATCGTGCGCCACTTCGCGGAGTCCGATAAGCCGATTGCCGCCATCTGTCACGCGGCGCAGATGCTGGCCGCGGCGGATGTGCTGCGCGGCAAGTCGTGCAGTTGCTACCCGGCGGTGGCCCCGGAGGTCACGGCTGCCGGCGGAACGTATGAAGCCCTCGCCATGGATCAGGCACACACTTGCGGGAAACTGGTCACCGCACCTGCATGGCCGGCGCATCCCGCCTGGCTGGCTCAGTTTCTAAAGGTCCTCGGAACGCGGATCGAACCCTGAAATGTTGAGTGATAGAGCGCGCTTCTATCGCTCATAATGCGCTATATTGTGATCGATAGAAAAGTGTTCTATCGCTCATGACTTGGAACTGGCAAAGACCGGACTGGCCCGACTTTTCCTGGAATCGCGGTCTCCTGCGAAAGGCGGAAGAGCATTTCCTGGTGGGGGCCGGCGTATTCGCAGGCGTGGTTAAGCACCTGGGGTTGAGGGATCGCGAGCAGCTCACCGTCGAAGCCATCGGCGCGGAGGCCGTAACGACCTCGGAAATCGAGGGCGAGATTCTGGATCGGGCAAGCGTGCAATCCTCCATCCGCAGACAACTCGGGTTGGCAACCGGCAACCGGCGGGTCAAACCGGCCGAGCAAGGGATCGCGCAGATGATGGTCGATCTCTACCGCTCCTACGCGGAACCCTTGTCCGAACAGATGTTGTTCGCCTGGCACCGGATGCTGGTGAAAGGTCGCGGAGACATCAGGGACGTAGGGCGCTATCGTACCGACGATGAGACGATGCAGGTGGTCTCGGGCGCAATCCATGCGCCCAGAGTGCACTTCGAGGCGCCGCCCTCGTCAACGGTTCCGAAGGAAATGCTGCGCTTTGTGAGATGGTTTAACCGCACCGCGCCGAACGGTGCCGAACCTTTGCCGGCCCTCACCCGAGCGGGGATTGCGCACCTGTACTTTGAATCCATCCATCCTTTCGAGGACGGCAATGGGCGCATCGGCCGCGCGATTTCTGAAAAGGTGCTGGGGCAGTGTCTGGGTCAGCCGACGCTCACCTCCTTGGCGGCGACCATACTCATCAGGCGCAGGGCCTATTACGAAGCGCTCGAAGCTGCGAACAAAGGCAACGAGGTCACGCCCTGGCTGGCCTGGTTCGCAGGAATCGCCATCGAGGCGCAGCGTCGCACGGAGGCGCGCATCGAGTTTCTGCTCGACAAGACGCGGTTGCTTGACCGCCTGCGCGGCCAGTTCAATGAACGGCAGGAGAAGGCGCTGCTCCGCATGCTGGCCGAAGGGCGGGAGGGATTCAAGGGCGGTTTGAGCGCCGGTAACTATGCGGCGATCACGGGGGCGTCTCCGGCGACGGCTACGCGCGATCTGGCGGATATGGTCGCCAAGGGCGCTCTTACGCGCGCCGGGGAACACCGTCATGCGCGGTACTTCGTCCGGGTTCCCCTGCGGCCGGTATCACCCGTGACACTCGATGAACGCGGCGACTTCCGCTAGTGCCGCTTGCTACCTTATACACGATGAAGAGCATTCTGCTTCTGCTTGCGTGCGCCGCCGCGGCCGGCGCACAGGATTACGATCTGGCCGTCTACGGCGGCACGGCCGGGGGCGCCATCACCGCTGTCAGCGGGGCGCGCATGGGCCTCAGGACCGTGCTGCTGGAGCCGCGGCAGCACATCGGCGGCATGGTCTCCGGCGGACTGTCGCGCACCGACGTCGGCAAGCGCGAAGTCATCGGCGGGTATTCGCTCGAGTTCTACTGGCGCGCGGGGAATGCCTACAATATGGCGCAGTACCTGCAGGAGATCGCCTGGCTGGTGGAGCCCAAGGTCGCCGAGGAGATCTTCCGCAAGATGCTGGCCGATGCCGGGGTCACCGTGCTCTTCCAGCAGCGATTGCGCGAAAAGGATGGCGTGCGCAAATCCGGGGGGCGCCTACAGGCCGTCACCATGGAGAACGGCGCGCAGTACACCGCGCGGATGTTTGCCGATTGCACTTACGAAGGCGACCTCATGGCGCAGGCCGGGGTGACGTACACGTGGGGGCGCGAAAGCTCCGCACAATATGGCGAATCGCTGGCCGGGGTGCGCGGCGAGACTCCCTTTCATCAGTTCCAGGTGGACCTCTCGCCCAAAGGCGCCGACGGCAAACTGCTGCCCGAGATTTCCGCCGCGCCCGCGGCCGCGCCGGGATCGGCCGACCGCATGGTGCAGGCTTACAACTTCCGCATGATTCTGTCGCACGATCCGGCCAACCAGGTGGCATACCCCCGCCCGGCGCACTACGACCCGGCGCGCTTCGAGCTCTTCGCGCGCCTGCTCGACGCCATGCAGAAGAAGCAGGGACGTCCGTCGCGCCTCGGCGAAGTGCTGTCGGTGATACCGGTGCCCAATCACAAGGCCGACATCAACAACAACGGGGCCTTCTCCACGGATTACATCGGCAAGAGCTGGGACTACCCCAACGCGAGCTACGCGCGCCGCGAGGAGATCTGGCGCGATCACGAGGAGTACACCAAGGAGCTGTTCTGGTTCCTGGCGCACGACCCGCGCGTGCCGCCGACGTTACAGAAAGAGGCTAACGAATGGGGCCTGGCCAAGGACGAGTTCCTGGATTCCGGTCACTGGCCCAACCAGCTCTACATCCGCGAAGCGCGCCGCATGGTGGGCGAGTACGTGATGAGCCAGAAAGATATCCAGACCGATCTGACCAAGCCGGACCCGATCGGGATGGGCTCTTACAACAGCGATTCGCACAATTTACAGCGCGTGGTGAACAAGGACGGCTTCGTGCGCAACGAAGGCGACATGCAGGTGGCGGTGGAACCCTACCAGATTCCGTACCGCGTCCTGTTGCCCAAGAAGAGCGAAGTCGAGAACCTGCTGGTGCCGGTCTGCTTCTCGGCGACGCACGTGGCCTACAGCACGCTGCGCATGGAACCGCAGTACATGATTCTGGGGCAGGCGGCGGGGGTGGCCGCGGCGATGGCGATTCGCGGGGCGCGCGCAGTGCAGGATATCGACACCTCGGCGCTCACGCGCACGCTGGTGGAGCACGGCGCCATCCTGGAATACAAGCCCACCGCGCAGAGCGCGCTGGTGGCGCGCTTCCGCGGCAAATGGCCGCCGCCCGCGCCAAAGCAGTAGACCAAAGCAGTAAAGTAGATACGAGGTTTCCATGCCGATTACCAGACGTCACTTCCTCGCCACCGCGGCCGGCGCCGGCGTGCTAGCCGCCCAGAATGTCTCGCCCAACGACCGTGTCCGCATCGCGCTGATCGGCGCCGGAGGGCAGGGCAGCGGCGATGCACGCAATTCGCTCAATGTCGGCGGCGTGGAACTGGTGGCCGTCGCCGATATCTACGACGGACGCCTGAAGCGCGCCCGCGAAGTGTGGGGCGACAACATCTTCACCACGCGCGACTACCGTGAGGTGCTGGCGCGCAAGGACGTGGACGCCATCATCGTGGGCACGCCAGACCACTGGCACTCCACCATCTCCATCGACGCCATGAATGCCGGCAAGGATGTCTACTGCGAGAAGCCCATGGTGCAGCAGCTTTCCGAGGGCGCGCAGATGATCGAGGCGCAGAAGCGCACCGGGCGCATTCTCCAGGTAGGCAGCCAGCGCGTGAGTTCCATTATCTATGCCAAGGCGAAAGAGATGCTCGCGGCCGGCGCTATCGGCGAACTGAATATGGTGGAAGCCTGGGTGGACCGCAACTCCGCCATCGGCGCCTGGCAGTATTCCATTCCGCCCGACGCCTCGCCCGCCAATATCGATTGGGACCGCTTCCTGGGGCACGCGCCCAAAGTCCCGTTCGAGCCGGTGCGTCTGTTCCGGTGGCGCAACTACCGCGACTACGGCACCGGCGTGCCCGGCGATCTCTTCGTCCATCTGATCAGCGGGCTGCACTTCGTGACCGGCGCGCTCGGCCCCAATCGCGTGTTCGCCAGCGGCGGCCTGCGCTTCTGGAAGGATGGCCGCGATGTCCCCGACGTGATGATCGCGCTCTACGATTACCCCAGCTTCAATGTGATGCTGCGCGTCAATTTAGTGGATGGCGCCACCGAGACCATGGGGCTGCGGTTCATCGGCAGCGAAGGCATCATGATGGTGGACAACGGCATCACGCTTTCTAAGGTGCCGCGCGAACTCGAACCCGGCTACACCATCGACACCTTTCCGAAAGCCCAGCAGGAGCAGTTCCTCAAGGAGTACCGGCAGAAGTACCCGGCGCGGCCCACGGTCCATACCGGCCAGATGTCGGCGGAGGAAAAGTTCGTGCCGCCGAAGGGCTACAACGACGCGTTCGACCATCACCGCAACTTCATCGCGGCGGTGCGCAGCCGCAAGCCGGTGGTGGAAGACGCGGTCTTCGGATTCCGCGCCGCCGGCCCCGCGCTGCTGTCCAACATCAGCTACTTCGAGAAGAAAGTCTGCCTGTGGGACGCAGAGACGATGAAACTGAAAGCGTAGTGCCACCACTTATGAACCCCTCTACCACCATCGATACAGCGCCACGGAAGACAGGCCTCGCCCTCACTGTGGTCACCACAGTTTTCTTCATGTGGGGTTTCGTCACCGTTCTGAACGATATCCTGGTGCCTCACCTAAAGGCGCTGTTCGAACTGAATTACACGCAGACGATGCTGATTCAGTTCACCTTCTTCTCGGCCTATTTCCTGATGTCGATACCGTCCTCGCGCATCCTGGCGCGCGTGGGGTACCAGAAATCGATTGTGCTGGGGCTGACGGTGATGGGGTTGGGCGCGCTGATCTTCTACCCGGCAGCCGCGGTCAAGTCCTACGCCATCTTTCTTGGCGCGTTGTGGGTGCTCGCCAGCGGGATTACGCTGCTGCAAGTGGCCGCCAACCCCTACGTTTCGCAACTGGGGGATCCGTCGAAGGCATCCAGCCGGTTGAACCTGGCGCAGGCATTCAACTCGCTCGGGACCACCATCGCACCGTATCTCGGCGGACTGCTGATCCTATCGGAGACCGCCGGGCGGGCCGATGCGAGCGCGGTCCAGTTACCCTATATCGGGATTGCCGTCACCCTTTTCCTGCTGGCGTTCGGCGTGTCGCGATTCCACCTGCCTTCGCTGCCCGATATCGAAGAAGGCCACGGGGTCCTGGCCGGCGACAGCATCTGGCAGCACCGGCATCTGGTACTTGGCGCGCTCGCCATCTTCGTGTACGTCGGCGCAGAGGTCTCGATCGGCAGCTTCCTGGTGAACTACTTCACGCAGCCGAATATCGGCGGCCTGACGGAGCGCGCCGCCGCGGGATACGTTTCCTTCTATTGGGGCGGGGCGATGGTGGGGCGCTTCATCGGCTCCGCCGTGCTGCGCACTACGCCGCCGGGCAAGGTGTTGGGCGGCGCCGCCGTGATCGCTTCCGCCTTGGTCTGGATGTCGGTGGCCACTACGGGAGGCGTTGCGATGGGCAGCATCATCGCGGTGGGCCTGTTCAACTCCGTGATGTTCCCCACCATCTTCACCCTGGGCATCGAACAACTAGGCCCGCTGACGGGCAAGGGATCGGGCTTGTTGATCATGGCGATAGTCGGCGGTGCGATCCTGCCCGTGCTGCAAGGCGCGCTGGCCGATTCCATCGGCATCCACACGGCATTCGTCATGCCCGCGGTCTGCTATCTCTATATCGTGTACTACGGCTTCATCGGGTCGCGGGTGATCGCCTCTTCGGCATCTCGCGCGCGCAGTTAACGCCGGGGCGGCGCTCAGCGTAGCTTTCGACACGTAGCTTTCGGCGACTTGCGGCGTAGTCGCATTGTGACTACAATAGGGCGTGAAGAACCGGCTTCCAGGGAGGACCGCGATGCGCACCACAGACACCTACGTTCGGGCTCGCATCGATAGCGCCACTAAGGAACGCGCCGCCGATGCTCTGGCTGCCATGGGACTTTCCATTTCGGATGCAATCCGCCTGTTGATGTTGCGGGTGGTGGATGAGCGTCGCTTACCATTCGAGGTCAAGGCGCCAAACGCGACCACCCGCAAGGCGATTGCCGAGCTTGAGGCGGGAAAAGGCAAGCGCTTCACCAGTGCCGACGCGCTGATGGCGGACTTGAATGCGGACGATTGAACGGTCATCGGCATTCAAGCGTGACTACAAGCGTGCGAAAGCAACACCGCGCCATAGCAAAGAATGTGGATTCCCTTGTATCTGCCGTTATGACGCTACTGTTGTCCGGCAAATCGTTACCGGAGAATAACCGTGACCACGCCTTGATTGGCGATTGGATGGGCTACCGCGAATGCCACATCAAGCCCGACCTGCTACTGATCTACCGGAAGCTCGACGCAGATACCCTACGTCTGGCGCGACTTGGATCCCACAGCGAGTTGTTCGGCTGAGCCGCGGGGGCGGTGGTCAGCGGATGGGAGAATACGGCATCGCCTTGTAGAGCGAAATGTTCATTACGGAGCTGATCTGGCCGGAGCGGTCGATCGAGTCCTTGCGGACGCGCACCCATTCCTCGTCCGCCGAAAATGCCGCCCACGCCTTTTCGCGGGCGGCCAGCGTGTCGAAGGGAATCAGGTAGGTCAGGTTGGGCCGGTTGGCGCCGAAGACCGTCGTGGTGTAAAGAATCGGATTGACTCCGACGCGGTGAAATATCTTGATCTCGGCGCCGGAGAATCGCTGGTGAAGCGCCTTGTTCTGACGGGCCGTCGGCGAGTGATAGACGCGCAGTTCGAAGATGCGCGGCGCGGCGGGCGGCTTCTCGGGTGCGACGATCTCGGGCGAATAGTCGGTGGCTTCGAGCAGGGAAGCGCTCGCCGAAACGTACGGCGCGTCGCCCGTTTCCCACTGGTCGAAGGCGCGGCTGAACTCCTTGTCGGCAAACAACGCCTTGGAAATCGACCAGATCTGTTCGGGCGAATCGACGCCGAAGATCGCGGCCACCTGCGGCATGTGCGGAGTCATC
>JADGNS010000222.1 GCA_017883355.1 Candidatus Solibacter sp. | reverse complement strand
CTGGGAAAACCCATTTCACATGATGTTTCACTGTAAATAAAGCACTTAACTGCTAGCCCCCTTGCCACGTCAATTATAATGATCATAGGTAGGCATGTCTTCCGCAACAGCACATCTCGCGTCCCCCTCCGATGTACAGCCGAACGGTCACCGCCGTCGGTTGCCTGGGTTCGGTTGGGTTCGTGATTTCGCCGCATCACCCTGGGAACCAAGGACTTCCGATGCGAAATGGGTTCGTTTCGCATTTTTCGCTGTTGAAGCCGTGAAGCCGCCCCAGGGCCGCCGAACCCGCCCCGCATACCACCCGGCAAGCGCCGCGAACCCGCGTGTTATAATTCAATTTAGCCATCACTTTGTCCCCGAGGTTAAACCCACTTGGCATTAGTAGAAGGTTGTAAACACTCGCTGGAGATTTCCATCCCCGTTGATCAGGTAGAGAGCGAGACCGGCCGCGTCGTCGACGACATTCAGAAACGCGCCAAACTGCAGGGCTTCCGCCCCGGCAAGGCGCCCGCCAACCTGATCCGCAAGCAGTTTGCCGGCGACATCCGGCAGAAGGTGCTGGAGAATCTGGTCCCCGTCCACCTGCAAAAGCAGCTCGAAGCGGAGAACCTCAACGTGGTGGGCACGCCCGATATCAGCGACGTGCATTTCCACGATTTCGCGCCGCTCAAGTTCAAGGCCACCTTCGAGGTCTTCCCGGAGATCGCGCTCGGCGAGTATACCAACGTCGAAGTGCCCTACCAGGATCCCGAGATCACCGAAGAGGACATCGCCAAACGCATCGATGAGATCCGCGAGCAGAAGGCGCAATACATCAACATCGACCCGCGCCCCGTGGTGGATGGCGATTTCGCCGTGGTTTCGCTGGAAAGCCTGGACGGCGTGGTAGGCGAACCGGTGAAGACCGACGAGATGGTGCTGGAGATCGGCGCTAAAGAGACCTTCGAGGCCTTCACCGAGAATCTGCGCGGCCTTACTCCCGGGGACGAAAAGGATTTCGAAGTCGCCTACCCGGAAGATTATGGGTCCGAGAAGCTGGCCGGCAAGACCGTAAAGTTCCATGCCGTGCTCAAGGGACTGCGCCGCAAGGAACTGCCCGAACTCGACGATGAGTTTGCCCAGGAACTCGGCGACTATCGTACCGTCGCCGAGCTCACCGAAGCCGTCCGCAAGGCCCTCTTCGCCCAGCGCCAGAACGAGGCGCAGCAGGCGGCCAAGAACCAGATTGTGGACAAACTGGTGGACGCGCACGACTTTCCGGTGCCCGAAGCGTTTGTGGAACGGCAGATCAAGAACCGCGTGGAGCAGCGCCTGCTCGCCATGGCGGAGCAGGGCATCGATCCGCGCAAACTCAAACTGGACTGGGACAAGGTCAAGGAATCGCAGCGCGAGAAGGCCGTCCGCGAGGTGAAGGCTTCCCTGTTGCTCGGCAAGGTCAGCGAGCGCGAGAGCATTCACGCCACGCGCGACGAAGTCGATAGCGAAGTCGAAAAGGTCGCCCGCCAGCAGCGCAAGCCGGTCGCCGCGGTGCACATGGAATTCGAGAAGGATGGCACGTTGGGCCGCATCGCCAGCCACATCCAGACGGACAAAACCTTGAATTTCCTGTTCGAGCGCGCGCGCAAGACGGCCGAATCCTAGGGCTGTGGGACAGGCCATCGCCGTTTGTGGCCTGTCAACCGCAACCGGGGTTCCCGGCTGGACAAGTGTTAACCAGCGGTACCGGTTCCCAACCGTTAACCGCGGGATGGATTGCTAAGGAAACCTGATTCAGGTGATAATAGAGACGGAATTGAATGTACTGCCCTACCCTGACGGCGCTGTGCCAACAGCGGAAGAGGAGAAACCTGCGTGAAGCGTGCCGGATCCGATGATGCTTTACGGTGTTCGTTCTGCCACAAGAGTCAGGATGTAGTCGGAAAACTAATTTCTTCTCCGAGCGACTATCCTCGCGCGTACATCTGCGACGAGTGCATTGCCGTCTGCAATTCGATCCTCGAGGACGACAAGGTCGAGACTCCCTCCGGAACGCCGAACAAAATTCCTAAACCCCTGGAAGTGAAGGAATTCCTGGATCAGTACGTCATCGGGCAGGAAGCCACCAAGAAAAAGCTGGCGGTGGCGGTTTACAACCATTGCAAGCGGATTCACATGAACCGCATGCGCAACACCGAGGTCGAACTGCAGAAATCGAATATCCTGCTGATCGGCCCCACCGGCACCGGTAAGACCCTGATGGCGCAGACCCTGGCGAAGATCCTCGATGTGCCGTTTGCCATTGTCGACGCCACCACCCTGACGGAGGCCGGTTACGTTGGCGAGGATGTCGAGAACATTATCCTCAAGCTCCTCCAGGCGGCCGATGGCGACGTCCAGAAATGCCAGCAGGGCATCATCTACATCGACGAGATCGATAAGATCTGCCGCAAGGACGAGAACCCGTCCATCACCCGGGATGTTTCGGGCGAGGGCGTGCAGCAGGCGCTTTTGAAGATTCTGGAAGGCACGGTAGCCAACGTTCCGCCGCAGGGTGGCCGTAAGCACCCGCACCAGGAATTCACGCCGGTGGACACCACCAACATTTTGTTTATCTGTGGCGGCGCATTCGTGGGTCTGGAAAAGGTCATCGCCCGCCGCACCGGCAAGAAGAGCATGGGCTTCCTGCAGGAAGAGGAAAAAGGCAGCGGACGCCCCGCCAGCGGACGCCGCGATATCGATCTGCTCGGCCAGGCCCAGCCGGTCGATCTGATCAAGTTCGGTTTCATCCCGGAATTCATCGGCCGTCTGCCGGTGAGCGCCGTACTGGAAGATTTGGATCGCTCCGCGCTGATCCAGATCCTGACCAGGCCCAAGAACGCCATCATCAAGCAGTATCAGAAGCTGTTCGAATTCGAGAACGTCCGCCTACGGTTCAGCGACGAAGCCATTGAAGCCATCGCCGAGCTGGCCATGGAGCGCAAGGTGGGGGCGCGCGGGCTGCGCATGATTCTCGAAGACCTGATGCTCGATCTGATGTACTACCTGCCGTCCTACAAGAAAGTACGCGAGTTCCAGGTCACCAAAGAAATGGTGCTCTCGCAGAAAATCAGTCTTACAATATTGGAAAAGGCCGGTTAACCGTAGATTCCTGAACATACCGCGCACCGAGGGAACCTGGGTGGTTCCATCCCGCTGGGGAGATCAATGCTTACTTCGAAGGAAAAATCCGATACCAAACGCTTGCCGATGATGCCGATTCGCGACGTCGTCATCTTTCCGTACATGATGACCCCGTTCGTCGTAGGGCGCGAATCCAGTGTGCGAGCGCTGGAAGAGGCCATGGCCGGCGACAAGAAAATCTTTCTTGCCACCCAGCACGATGCCTCGATCGATGAACCCAAGCCCAACGAGATTTACAGCGTCGGCACCATTGTCAACATCGTCCAGAGCCTGAAACTCCCCGACGGCAATATCAAAGTTCTGGTGGAAGGCGTGGAACGCGCCAAAGTGGTTTCCGTCTCCAGCGACGAGGGCTTCTTCCGCGCCACCGTGCGCACCTCCGCCTACAAAGTGGAAGCCGGCCCGCAACTCGACGCGCTCATCAGCCGCGTCACCGGACTCTTCGAACAGTACGTCAAGCTCAGCCAGAACCTGAACTACGAAACCATGATCGCGGCCATCCGCGTGGATGAGAGCGGCAAACTTTCCGATACCGTGGGCGCCAATTTGCAGCTCACCATCGAAGAGAAGCAGGAGCTGCTGGAAATCTTCGACCCCATCGACCGCCTGACGCGCGTGGCCGAGATGCTCGACATCGAAATCGAAAAGCTCAACGTCGACCGCACCATTCAGGGGCGCGTCAAGCGCCAGATGGAGAAGGCGCAGAAAGAGTACTACCTCAACGAGAAGATCAAGGCCATCCAGAAGGAACTGGGGCGCGGCGAAAAGAGCGAAATCGATGAGCTGAAGCGGCGCATCGAGGAAGCCGGCATGACCGCCGACGCGCAGGAAAAAGCCATGGCGGAGCTCAAGCGGCTGGAGAACATGCCGCCCATGTCCGCCGAATCCACCGTGAGCCGCAATTATCTCGACTGGCTGCTGGCGGTGCCGTGGAAAAAGAAATCCAAGGAAATCCGCGACCTCAAGTTCGCCGAAACCGTGCTCGAAAGCGACCACTACGGCCTGGAGAAAATCAAGGAACGCATCCTGGAATTTCTCGCCGTACGCCGCCTGGTCAAGAATCCCAAGGGCTCGATTTTATGCTTCGTCGGGCCTCCGGGCGTGGGCAAGACCTCGCTCGGCATGTCGATTGCCAAAGCCACCGGCCGCAAGTTCATCCGCATGTCGCTCGGCGGCGTGCGCGATGAGGCCGAAGTCCGCGGGCACCGCCGCACCTACATCGGCGCGCTGCCCGGACAGATCATCCAGATGATGAAAAAGGCCGGCACGCGCAACCCGGTATTCATGCTGGACGAAGTCGACAAGATGTCGATGGATTTCCGCGGCGACCCCAGTGCGGCGCTGCTCGAAGTGCTCGACCCCGAACAGAACTTCATGTTCGTGGACCACTACCTGGACGTGGAATACGATCTCAGCCAGGTGTTCTTCATCGCCACCGCCAACGTCCTGCACACCATTCCCCCGGCCCTGCAAGACCGCATGGAAGTGATCCGTCTTTCGGGTTATACCGAACTCGAAAAGATGGAGATCGCCAAGCGGTTCCTGGTGCGCAAGCAGGTGGAAGCCACTGGTCTAACCGCCGAAGTCATCGATTTCCAGGACGCCGGGCTCGACAGCCTGATCCAGTACTATACCCGCGAGGCCGGTGTGCGCAATCTGGAACGCGAAATCGGCAATGTCTGCCGCAAAATCGCGCGGCAAGTGGTCAACAACGACAACGGCAAGGACAAAAAGAAGCTGGCCAAGGCCGTGATCAATGGCGAGAAGGTGTCGGAACTGCTCGGACCCTGGAAGTTCCGCGACCTCGTCAACGACAAGAAGAACGAAATCGGCGCCGCCACCGGGTTGGCCTGGACCGAAGTCGGCGGCCAGCTTCTGACCGTGGAATGCACCCTGATGGAAGGCAAAGGCAAGCTGACCATCACCGGCAAGCTGGGCGAAGTCATGCAGGAATCGGCCCAGGCCGCCATGAGCTATATCCGCTCGCGGGCGCTTTCGCTCGGCCTGCCGCGCGATTTCTACCGCACCCTGGACGTCCACATTCACATTCCCGAGGGCGCCATTCCCAAGGACGGACCCTCGGCCGGCATCACCCTGGCCACCACCATTTGCAGCGCTCTGACCAAGAATCCGGTGCGCGGCGATCTCGCCATGACCGGCGAAATCACTCTCCGCGGCAAGGTGCTGCCCATCGGCGGTCTCAAGGAGAAGTTGATGGCCGCCCACCGTCATGGCATCCTGGAAGCCATCATGCCGCGGGAGAATGAAAAGGACCTCCCCGACATTCCCGATGCCATCAAGAAGACCATGAAGCTGCACTTCGTCGAATCCATGGACCAGGTCTTGAAGATCGCGCTCGTTCGGGAAATTGTCGCCTTGCCCATTCCGGCGGCAGAGCAGTTGAGCGTGGACGCTCAGAAGCCGGCCGAAGAGACGGTTGCACATTAAGTAGGGGGAGGCCAGGCCGTTCCCCAGGTATGGAATGAGTTCCTTGAAAGCAGAATTTGTAGTAAGCTCAGGCAAGCCGGATACTTTCCCCTCCGACCGGTTGCCGGAGGTCGCATTCTTAGGGAGAAGTAACGTTGGCAAATCCAGCTTGATTAACGCCCTCACCGGCCACAAGAAGCTGGCGTTCACGAGCAATACACCGGGACGAACGCAAACCATTAACTTCTACCGGGTCGACGAGGACTGCTACTTCGTCGATTTACCGGGCTATGGATATGCCCGGGTCCCCAAGGGGTTCACCGACCAGTGGAAGATTTTGATCGAGCAGTATTTGAACAATAGAGAGACCCTGGTGCTTTCCTGCCTGATTCTCGATACCCGCCGCGGATGGATGGAGAAAGATCTCGATCTCAAACGGTGGCTCGAGCATTACGGCAGGCCGTACCTGGTAGTAGCCACCAAGACAGACAAGTTGAATCAAAGTGAGCAAGAGCGCGGACTTCGCGCCATCCGCAAGGAAGGCGTGGAGCCGTTGCCGTTCTCGGCCCTGAGTGGCCGGGGAGTGAGGGAAATTTGGCAAGCAATAATGACAACACTTCACCCACGGTAGGCAACAACCTGCCGCAGGAACAATCCGACAAACCCACCGAAAAGACACCCACCCGCGAAAGCGCCCCCCCCGAAAGCGTCGACAAGCCGGCCGCCGAAAAGCCGGCCGTCGAAAAGCCGCACCGGCCCGAGCGAACCAAGTCGGCCGCCCCGCCGGCGCCAACTGAAGTCAAGGCCGTCGACGCCAAGACAGTTGAGGCCAAACCGGCCGAGGCCAAGCCCGCTGCCGAAACCAAACCTGCCGCGGAACCCAAACCCGCCGTGGAAACGAAACCTGTCGTGGAGACGAAACCCGCCGCGGAGACGAAGCCCGCCTCGGAGGCCAAGCCGGTCACGCCCCCTCTGGCTCCTCCCGTTGCCGCCGCTCCTCCTCCGGCCGCCGAGCCTCCCGTCGTGCCTCCCGGACCGGAAACCCACCTCGGCGCGCAGCGCCGCAAACAGGGATCCGCGCAAGCCGCCAAGTCTGGTACTCCCACGCTCGACCTCGTCGAGTTGAAGGACATGAGCATTCAGAAGCTCAACCAGGTTGCCAAGGACATGAACATCGCCGGCGCCGCCGGCCTGCGCAAGCAGGAACTGATCTTCAAGATCCTCCAGACCCAGGCCGAAAAGAGCGGCCTCATCTTCAGCGAAGGCGTGCTGGAGTGCCTGCCCGACGGCTTCGGCTTCCTGCGCGCACCCGAGTACAACTACCTGCCCGGCCCCGACGATGTCTACGTCTCGCCCAGCCAGATCCGCCGTTTCGACCTGCGCACCGGCGACACCATCAGCGGCCAGATCCGCCCGCCCAAGGAAGGCGAGCGCTATTTCGCGCTGATCAAAGTCGATGCCATCAACTTCGAACCACCCGAGGAAGCCCGCAACAAAATCTTCTTCGACAACCTGACGCCGTTGTACCCCAACGAGCGGCTCAGGCTGGAAACCGTCCGCGACAATTACTCCGGCCGCGTGATGGATCTGCTGAGCCCCATCGGCAAGGGCCAGCGCGGTCTCATCGTGTCGCCGCCGCGTACCGGTAAGACGATGCT